>NZ_JANSIV010000134.1:49708-51631 GCF_047502705.1 Synechococcus sp. H70.1 | reverse complement strand
GCGTTGTGCGCGGCAGCAATCCCCAAGACCTGCTGGTTTATCTATCGGCTCCTTCTGCTGCTTGGGTTCACCAAGAGCGGGTGAACGGGCATTATTTAATTGATATTCCCTATGCAGTCATCACCCGCTCGACAACGGTTGAAGTTGCTGCGGGGCTGCCCTATCGGCTGAGCTGGGGCAACCGAGACGAACAGACTGGGCGCCTGCTGATCACCCCTGCACCTGCCCAGGTAGAGGTCCTTTTGCAGCATGGCTGGACAGCGGATCCCACTTTGCTCGATCCGCTGGAAAATAGCCGGCCTTTGCAACTGCCTTTGGAAGAGGCGCTGGGGCCTTTGTTGGAAGTGCCACCTCGCTCTGCCTTTCTCACCATTGACGATGGACCTTGGCCTCAGTCCACACCTCGCCTTTTGCAAGTTTTGGATCAGCTACAAGTGCCGGCTACATTCTTTCTCATCGGCAATCACGTTTCTCGCTTTCCAGAGCTGGCCAAAGCTATTCAAACCCACCACCACACGATAGCCAACCACACGTTTACTCACGACTATCGACGCCTCTACAGCAGCGACGAGATATTCTATGCCGAGGTGGATCAGACAACCCAACTGCTCAAGAGGTTGGGCTTGGATCCCCAACTAGTGGTTCGCCCACCGGGCGGTTTTCGCCTAGACTCTGCTTTACGTCGCGCTTTGGAACAGGCAGGGTATCGGGTTCTCTACTGGAACCTCAGTCCCGAGGATGCCTATGCTGACCAAACAGCAGACCAGCTTTTGGAGCGGGTTCGATCCCAGTTGTCGGTGATGAAAGCCTCTGAACAACCCCTGGTTTTGCTGCTGCACGACCGCTGGCCCCATACTGCAGAAGCTTTGCCAGATATCGTTGCTGCGGTTGAAGAGGCAGGCTATCGCTTTTTGCCCTGGCCCAGTTCTAGAGATCCTGCTTGAGGAAACCGCCAACTGTCTCTTAGAAAAACCGGGCAATCTCTTAGAGTCTTAGGGTCGAGGAGTGGGGAAGTATGCGAAAGCCCTTGGATTGCTGGGCTCGGATAAGTTGGGGAGCGGCCTTGGCTCTGGCGCTACCGCTTGCTGTTCACTCTGCCTACCCCCAGCCGCTGCTTCCGCTGTTGCCGGCTGTTTCTGAGGGGGGCAGCGCGCGCGAAGGAGTTGTTGCCCTATTTCGTCAATCCATCTGGTGGGAGTTCATCCGCGGCAATCGCGGCGAAAACCTGCGCCTGTTTGCGGCCAGCCTCACCGCTTCCGATCGTCAGGATGTGGTGGCCGTGTTTGAAATCCAGCGGCAGCCGACAGTGGAGCCGGTGGTGCGCGTCCTCAGCTTCAGACATCAGGGAGGATACGATTTTCGCCTGCTCCACACGGCTGAGCCGATCCCAGGGCGGCTGATTGAGGCTCAGCTGCGCACCGATATTACCCCTAGCCCTCAGCCTAAGTTGGTGCTCCTCACCGAGCGAGGGGGTATTAGCCTGCTGCGGTCGGTCTTGATCCTGGAACACCGCCCTGAAGGGCTGGTGCCACTGCTGAGTGTAACGGATCTAGCCAACGCCAGCCTGCGGGTCACTCCCCAAGGGATCCTGATTCTCTCCAGTGTTGCGGGAGCTAGCCGCGACTTGCGGGCTACGCTCTACCAGTGGGAGAGAGATGGCTTCGTCCGCCGCGATCTTTAGCCTCCCTCCCTTCTAAGACCCCCAGGCCAAATTGCCGCAAGGCTGTCCCCTAGCTCTTCTCCCTCAGGGAGAGAGATCAGGGTTGACACTCCCACCAACTAATCGCGAAGCGGGACGTAGTCCTTAGTTGGGGGATGCAGTCCGCAGATGAACTCGTAAAGGCGTTATCAAGACGCCCCTAGACAGTTCCTTAAGACAGAGCCCAAGGTTCTGCTTACTTTTTGACTTCCAGCACTGTCCGG
>NZ_JANSIV010000134.1:33511-49608 GCF_047502705.1 Synechococcus sp. H70.1 | reverse complement strand
CTGCTCGCGCCAGCGGGACGGAGGGTTACCAAGCTACTCCGCTGGGTCTCCAGACGGGGGAGGATGACCAGGGAGCTGTTGAAGCGGCCAACAGGATCCCAGGCTGGGGGCTTGGCCCACCTGCCAAAGAAAGGGGCTCTCGGCTCCCAGGGGATGGATGCTCCAGGGATCGAGGTCAGACCCAAACCAGCCGTAGGGATCGACGGGGGCGGGCTCGCCGGAATTGGTTTGGTCAAGGCGGCGCACCTCAAAGTGGAGATGGGGCCCACTGGCACAGCCACTTTCCCCTGACAGGCCAATCTCCTCTCCAGCTGCCACCCTCTGCCCCTCGTGTACCCAGATTTGGCTAAGGTGAGCGTAGAGGGTTTCCAGGCGGATCCCGCCAGGGGATCCCCCTTCGTGCAGGATGCGCACCCGCAGCCCCCTGACGGGACGGCTTAGGCTGGGGCAGAAAAACTCTGGCTCTGGGCGCGCCACGGTAACCCGCCCGGCAGCAGCGGCCAGGATGGGAGTGCCTACCGGCATGGCCCAGTCGTAGCCGGCGTGGCCATCGCTTTTGCCGCAGGGGTGCTGGGGACTAGGGGTCCAAACCTGGCCCTGTCCGCTGACAAACCGCCCATTGCCGTCTCCCTCCCTCAGAGGCACATCGTGGTCGAAGAGGTTGGTAACCGGAAACTCCCCGACAAAGGGCTTGTGCAAAAGCGGCCACTGGAGTGGTGGCGGATCCCCCTGAGCACGATGATAGCTCTCCAACTGCCCCCGATAGCTCTCCAGATCCTGACGTAGAGCGGGATCCTGCAACTGCTGCAGCAAAAGATCCACTAAGCGCAAGGCTTGCGCCCAGTCCCGGCGCTCCACAGCCCGGCTCAACTGGGCGTACACTCCCCCTAGGGGTTCCCCTGCCCAGGAGGAAGGGAAGGGAAAACCAGGCAGGATGTTTACAAATTGATACAACAGGCAGCAAAATATCAACAGGAATACCCTGGGCAGGCCAGGCGGTTTGCTTTGGGTACTGCGTTCTGCTTTTCTCCTCAGCCGCTGCCCAAGCTTAGGGGAGGCGAGGCAGCTCTGACCAACCACCCTGCGGGAGCTTCTCATGCGTTGGCTGTTATCCTCTTCCTCTAGTGTCCTTGTTAGCCTGCCTTTCCAGTTTTCTCACCGGCGAGGTGTTCTCCTTGGGTCGGGAGCAATCTGGCGGTGGTTGGAAGCCCTAGCGCTAGGCTTGCACCTTCTCTCCTTGCTCTTCGGGCTGGTGGGCCTACTGTGGGTAGTACCGCATCCTGAGTGGGTGGCCAGTTTGCCCCCTATTGGTCTACAAGCCTTCTCCTGGAGCATGGGCAATGGCGGCGTTGCCTACATGGTGTTCGGGGCGCTGGCAGCAGCTCTGATGGGATCCCGCCTCCTTGGGGTGCGACGCTTGCTGATGTTTTTGATCCCGGCGGTGGGCATCTCCCTCGCTAGCGAGCTGCTGGGCACCAGCACGGGGATCCCCTTTGGCAACTACGGCTACCTCAGCGGCCTGGGCTACAAGATTGCCGGCTTGGTTCCTTTTACGATCCCCTTGTCCTGGTTCTATGTGGGGTTATCGGCCTACCTGTTGGCACGGGTGGCGCTGCAGGCAGGGCGCCACTGGCTAATTCACTTCGAGGCCATCCTGTTGGGGGCGCTGTTGCTCACTGCCTGGGACTTTGTGCTAGATCCCGCCATGACCCGCGGCCCCATTCCCTTCTGGATGTGGCTTCAACCGGGGCCTTTCTTCGGCATGCCGCTGCAAAACTTCGGCGGTTGGATGCTGACAGGGGCGGCCTTCATGACTGTAGCCAACCTCCTCTGGGGAAAAGATCAGCCTGTCCTCAACCGCCGCCAGTTGCTGGGGCCACTGGTGCTCTATGGAGCCAATTTTGCCTTTGCCCTGCTGATGAGCTTGGGATCAGGTATTGTTGCGCCGGCGGGGTTGGGTCTGCTCCTGGGATTGGGGCCAGCTCTGGGGTTGTGGTGGAGTGCACCGCCAGCTCCCCCCTCCCCTTCCCAGGCTGAGGGAAAGAGCATTGGGTGGGGGTAAATAGGCAGCTTAGTCGGATTTGCGCAGGGATTTCTTTGGTCCGCCCTGCCATAGACTGACAACTAGGCAGGCCACCCCGAGGTTGATGCACACGTCAGCGAGATTAAACACGGGGAAGCCAATCCAGACGAAATTGAAAAAATCCACTACGTAGCCATTGAGAAAGCGGTCGATACCGTTCCCCACTGCTCCTGCCCAGACTAGACCATAGCCTGCCTGCTCCCAAAGGCTAAGGCTGCTGCGCAGGGCTAGAAGCGCCAGGGCTACTGCCACCCCCAGCGAGACCCATTTGAGAAGCTGCGCCGAGTCGGCAAACAGGCTCCAGGCAGCGCCGGTGTTTTCTACGTAGGTGAGGTGAAATACCCCTGGCCATAGCTGGATTTCCGGGCCCGGCAGCAGCCGCTCCGCCGCCCAGCGCTTGGTCACCTGATCCAGGGTTACCCCCAGGATCCCGACCAGCCAAAAGCCTTTGTTCTGCATGTTGCTTGCACCCCCCAAGATTGGCTGCTTATTCTTCCCCGTGGCTAAGGAGCTGCAGAGCCTGAAGTCAAAGAGCAAAAACAAAAGCGCCCGGCCAGGTTAGCCGGACGGGGATCCCTAGCCTAGGGAAATGGCTACCGTCCCCGTTGCTCTAGGGATTGACGCAACTCGATGGCCATCTGCAGAAACTCTTGGGGGTTGCCTGCTTTGCCGTAGGAGGAGCGATCTTGAACCTTTTTGCCACTGCCTTGGCGGGTGCGGAGGTTGATT
Organism: Synechococcus sp. H70.1; assembly: GCF_047502705.1. Lineage (NCBI taxonomy): Bacteria > Bacillati > Cyanobacteriota > Cyanophyceae > Synechococcales > Synechococcaceae > Synechococcus > Synechococcus sp. H70.1. Next base: position 46,796 of record NZ_JANSIV010000134.1, on the reverse strand, counting down.
AGAGAGCTGGCCATTTCCAGAAACTTGGCAGGGTTTCCTTCGCTACTGCCCCGCAGCACAGAGGTTCGTCCGCCACGAATAACTGCCATAGCTACCTTGCTTCTTAGCAACGAAATGCTTGTTTACATCTTCCCACAAGGGATCCCCGATCCGCCAGGTTCACGCTTGCCCCAAGAAGCGAGAGCTCTAAGGGAGATAGCCGCGGCTTTTTAGGCTGTGCATCACCAGCTCAATACACTCAGAGATGCTTTGCTCAGCGGTTTTGCACACCACCTCCGGGCATTCCGGCGGCTCGTAGGGATCGTCGATGCCAGTAAAGTGCTGAATGAGCCCTGCCCGCGCTTTGCGGTAGAGACCCTTGACATCGCGCTGCTCGCACACCTCCAGGGGGGCATCTACAAAGACCTCGATGAAGTTGCCGATGCGCTGCCGCACCTCTTGCCGGGTGGCCCGGTAGGGGGAGATGGCTGACACCAGCACGATTACCCCGTGGCGGGTCAGCATCTCGGCCACAAAGCCAATGCGGCGAACATTCTCATCCCGATCTTCTTTGCTAAACCCCAGCCCTTTGGTGAGGTGTTGCCGCACCAGGTCGCCGTCGAGCACTTCCACCGGCAGCCCCAGAGCCTGCAACTGCTGGGCCACGCCGCAGCTGAGGGTGGTTTTGCCTGCCCCACTTAGCCCCGTAAACCAGACTGTTACCCCCCGTCGCCCCATGGGTGTGGATCTCCTTGCCAGAATATCATCCCCGGCCAGAGTGATACACTCAAAGCACTGCCTATTGTCCCTCTGCCATGCCGCCGCTAAGCGTTGATGCCACCTTGGGATCCGCGACAACCGCCGAGCTGTTCAATCGGCATGTGATGTCCACCTATGCTCGCTACCCTTTGACCTTGGTGCGGGGGGAAGGCTGCCGGGTTTGGGATGAGGAGGGGCGGGAGTACCTGGATTTTGTGGCAGGCATTGCTACCTGCACCCTGGGACATGCCCACCCTGCTTGGATTCAGGCCCTCACCCAGCAGGCACAACAGTTGCACCATGTTTCCAACCTCTACTACAACCGACCCCAGGCGCAACTGGCCCAATGGCTGACCCAGCACTCCTGTGCTGACAAGGTGTTTTTCTGCAACTCGGGGGCAGAAGCCAATGAAGGCGCCATCAAGCTGGCCCGCAAATACGCCCATACGGTGCGCGGGATCCAAGATCCGGTGATCCTCACCGCCCAGGCCAGCTTTCATGGACGCACCCTGGCTGCCCTCACGGCCACCGGCCAGCCCAAGTACCAGAAAGACTTTGCTCCCTTGGTGCCCGGCTTTGATTACGTTCCCTACAACGATATCGAGGGTACGGCGGCGGTGCTGGAGCGCTGGGGCGAGCGGGTGTGTGCCGTGCTCCTGGAGCCGCTGCAGGGGGAGGGAGGGGTTGTGCCAGGGGATCCCGCCTACTTCCAGTGGCTGCGCCGGGTTTGCAGTGAGCGGGGCATTCTGCTGATGTTGGATGAGGTGCAGGTGGGGATGGGCCGCACCGGCAGGCTCTGGGGCTACTGCAACCTGGGAATCGAGCCGGATGTGTTTACCCTGGCCAAGGGCTTGGCGGGTGGGATCCCGATTGGCGCCCTCTTGGCCAAAGAGTTTTGTGCCGTGTTTCAGCCGGGGGATCACGCCAGCACCTTTGGCGGCAATCCTTTAGCCTGTGCGGTGGGCTTGGCGGTTTGCCACACCCTAATGGCGGAGAGCTTGGTGTGGAATGCCCAGCAGACGGGGGACTATCTGCGCCAGGGTCTATCCCGCTTGGCGGAGCAGTTCCCTCAGCTTGTGCAGGAGGTGCGCGGCTGGGGCCTGATCCAGGGCCTGGTTCTGCGGATCCCGGCGGCTGAGGTGGTCAGGGCGGCCCTGGAGCAGGGACTACTGCTGGTGCCAGCAGGATCCCAGGTGGTGCGCTTTGTGCCCCCCTTGATCGTCACGCCAAAGGAGATTGACGAGGCGCTGGTGCGGTTGGAATCGGCTCTGCAGAGCTTAGCCGTTGGCGACAGCGGAACGGAGTCCCTGAAAGCCTAGCTCTGCCAGACCTGCTGCAAGAAGATCTGCAGCCACTGGCGGGCCTCATGGGGCAAGGGATCCCTGGCCTGCTCGAGCAGGGGCAGTACCTCCTCGGCGTAGGCCGCAACAAAGCCGTCAGCCGGCCAGAGCAAGTCCGAGGTGGATCGCAGGTTCCACACTTGGGATCCCTGCTGGAGCAATAGGGGCCGTACCCAGAGGAGGGCTGGGGATCCCGCCTTAAGAGGGTGACGAGAAACCTGAATCAGCTCCCCATAGAGCGTGGCTTGCGGCCCCGGCAGAGCTAGAAGGCGGCGGGGCGAGGTGGGGGCACTCTCTACTTCTGTCCCAGCCGGCAGAGGACGTCCTCTAAGGGGGGGCTCCTCACTGGAGCCACATTGAGCAGGCAGACAGGGCCATAGCGTCATGGGACGGCAGGCTTTCCCTGAGGAACGAACGAGACAAACTCCACCGGATCTTACGTCTTCTCGGGTTCTGCGAGGGGATCGCCAATCTTGTGGCATGGTGGCAGGTAGCTTCTTTAGCAGACTTGGACGGATCCCGCCATGATGCACACCTTTATCCCGCCCCACCGCTTTTTTCCCTACCTGACCTGGACGGAGATCCAGGCCATGCCCAACAAAGAGAAGGTGGTGATCATCCAGCCCGTAGCCTCGATCGAGCAGCATGGGCCCCACCTGCCCTTGGTGGTGGATGCCTGCATCGGCACGGCAATCATCGGGCGGGCTATGGAAAAACTGGAACCGGAGATCCCCGCTTACGTTCTGCCCACCCAGTGCTATGGCAAGGCCAACGAGCACTGGCATTTCCCAGGCACCATCACCCTCTCAGCCCAAACCCTGATGGCCCTGCTAACCGAAGTGGCTGAAAGCATTTACCGGGCCGGGTTTCGCAAGCTGGTGTTCCTCAACTCCCACGGTGGCCAACCTGAGGTGCTGCAGATTGTGGCCCGCGACCTGCACCAGAAGTACGAAGATTTCCTCCTTTTCCCCATCTCCGTCTGGCGCGTTCCCCACCAAGGCCAGGAGCTGATGACGGAAAAAGAGCGGGAATTGGGCATTCACGCTGGCGATGGCGAGACCAGCATGCTGATGTACCTGTTGCCCGAGACAGTGCGAACTGACCGCTTGGTCTGCGAGTACCCTCAGGATCTGCCGGAAGACAGCCTGATTAGTCTGGAAGGGCGGATCTCTTTTGCCTGGACAACTCGCGACCTCAGCCGGAGTGGTGTCCTGGGGGATGCCACGGCCGCCACGCCGGAAAAAGGCAAACTTTTGGTGGAGTCTATGGCTGATGGCTGGGTGCGGCTGATCCGGGATCTGTACAAGTTCCAACAGCCCCAGGCTTGGCGCAAAGACCCGCTGCCAAGGTAGGGATCCCAGCTGATGTCTCCTTGTGAGGCTTCTGGCCAGCCCAGCCTGCTTCTTAGGAGCGGAAGCAGCGACTTTGCCAGGACGGGTGATAGGCTTGAGGGGAAGTTCCCCTGCCCTGTGAGGGGAGAGCGATGGTTCTTGCCTCAAAGCCAGCCACCCCCCCTATCCTCGAGCGGCACGACGCCACTTGGCAGGACTACCTGACCATTTGCAACCATCCCACCCTGGACTGGCAGAAGATTTCTTTTTACCAGGGCTGGCTGTGGGTCAACATGGGCAAAGAAGGGCCAGAGCACGCCTCCGTCAGCGATTTCATCACCATCATTTTTGGGTTTTGGGCCTTTCTCCACCCGGATGTGCCCCTGCAGTCCTACGGTCGCTGTCTGATTGAGTACCCAGAAACCCATGCCTGTGCCCCTGACCTAGTGCTCTACAAAGGGGAGAACATCCCCAGGTACCAAGCTGGCGAGCCGCGGCGGATTGATTTGCGTTTCCAAAGACCCCCTGACCTGGTGGGCGAGATTGCCGACACTACCCTTGCTCTCGACCTGGACGAGCAGAAGCAGCTTTATGCCAGTCTGGGGATTCCTGAGTACTGGGTCATTGACGTCAAGGGGCGGCGTGTTTTTGCCTTTGCCCTGGCCGAGGATGGGCGCTATCGGGCCATTGCCCAGTCACAGGTGCTGGCAGGCTTGCCGATAGCCCTGCTTGAACAGGCTCTGGAACGCCTGGCCAGCCAGACCAACACTGCTGCCGCCAACTGGCTCCTGCAACAGCTCCAACGCCAGGCTTAAAGCCATCAGGGTGTTTGGGCCAGCTTGATGATGAGATGACGGTTTTTGTCCACCGCGATCCAGCCCTGCTGGCGGAAACGGTTCAAAAGACGGGTGATGGTAACGCGGGTAGTGCCGATGGTGTTGGCCAAGTCTTGGTGGGCAAGGCGCACCTGCAGGCGCACCCCTGTTGAAAGCGGCGATCCCAACTCCACCGCCAGCAGAACCAGCAACTGGCGCAGCCGCTCCTCCACCCGCCGCCGCCCAGCCAGAGCCAGCAGCGCTTCGGTTTGGCGCAGCCGCCGCACCAACTGCTTGAGCAGCCCCTGGCTCAGGGTTTCTGAGGCTTCCACCTCGGCTGACGACAGCCGCAAGACATCGACTGCAGTCAAGGCCTTGGCCTGGTAGGGATCCAACCTCGTCAGCGGGGATCCCAGGGGCATGGAGGGGCCAGCAAAGCCCAAAATGGCCTCACTTCCATTGGTATAGACAGTACTCAGCTGCACCACGCCTCGACACACAACCACCCACTCTTCGGGCGGCAGAGGAATGATTTGGCGAGGGCTGTAGGAAGAGAGGCTGCGGCCTCGGTAGAGGTCTTCCAGAAGCTGACGCTCTTGTTTGACCCAGGGGTTGGGCGTCGTTTCAGGTCTCATGGGCTAGCCTCGCTGCTGCTAGGGCAAACTCTGACTTTGGCTAGCGGCCTTTCCCCTGCTGAGGGAGGGCAAGAGGTTGGCCTTAGAGCCAATCCGTGTTCTCGACTACACTTTACTGCTTGCCTTTCCAGATGAAGTAAAGAGGAGGTTATGCTTGGGTTAAGTCTTGCGCTCGGCTAAGAGCAGAGCTGGGTGCAACCGCAATCCAGTAGGATGGGAACAGCTAGCTGCAGGAGACTTGCCGTGACGCTGATGGTTCGCGTGCTCACTCCCGACCGCATTGTCTGGGATGCCCCCGCTGAGGAAGTGATCCTCCCTGCCACCTCAGGCCAACTGGGTATTCTGACCAACCACGCTCCCCTGCTAACAGCCATCGGCAACGGCGTGATGCGGATTAAGGCCGACGGCAGGTGGGTGGCCATTGCTGTGATGGGTGGCTTTGCAGAAGTGGAAAACAATGAGGTAACGGTTCTGGTCAACCGGGCCGAGCGGGGAGAACAAGTCGACAAGGCTGCGGCCCAAGCTCTTTTGGAGAAGGCCAACCAAGTTTTGAACACTAGCACTGACAAGCAGGAGCTCCTGCAGGCTAAGTTGGAGCAGCAACGGGCCAGGGCTTTACTCCAAGCTGCCGAAATGGGTCACAAAAGCTAGGGGATGGCGCCGAAAAGCTACCCCTTGGCAAGAGTTGGCTTTCAGTAAAGCCGCCTGTCTGGATGTCTGCAAAGTAGGGTCTTCAAGACTCTTCCAGCTAAGTGTATCCGCAAAGGCTTGATTCCTCTGAGGAGTTTCCCCGTCCCTCTCCCCTTCCAATCTCAGCCATTGGCGAAGCGGGGCTATTGCAGGTGGTGCAGCGCTACTGTCCCGAGCAAGTGGTGGGGGACGATGCAGCAGTGTTGGCTTTTCCCAAAGGCCAGTTGGTGGTAACCACCGATGTCTTGGTGGAAGGAGTTCACTTCAGCAACTTGACCACCCCGCCCCATGCCGTGGGCTGGCGCTCGGTAACCGCCAATTTGTCGGACTTAGCGGCGATGGGAGCTCGCCCCCACGCGTTGGTTGTAGGCCTGGGCTTGCCAGCCTCTACACCCGTGGCCTGGGTGGAGGAGCTCTACCAGGGGATACAGGCTTGTTGCACCTCCTGGGGATGCCAAGTGGTGGGAGGGGATTTGTGCCGCTCCCCACAGCGGTTTGTGGCCATTACGGCGCTGGGCTCGGTGCAGCCAGGGCGGGCTGTTGAGCGCAAGCGGGCTCAGCCGGGCGATTGGCTTATCGTCACCGGGCCCCATGGCGATGCACGGGCTGGCCTGGAGTTGCTGCTTCACCCTGAGCAGGGATCCGCAGCCCCGGCAGCCCAGCGGCAGCAGTTGATTGCGGCCCACCAATACCCCCGCCCCCGCCTGGACCTGTTGCCAGTTCTAGAAGCGATCCCTGACCCTATGCGCATTGCCGGCATGGATACTAGCGATGGCTTAGCCGATGCTCTAGTGCAGGTGTGTCAGGCCAGTGGGGTAGCGGCGAGGATCGAGGCGGAGCGGATCCCCATTTCAGAGGCTCTGCGGCAGGCCTTTCCGGCCCAAGCCCTCGAGTGGGCCCTCTACGGTGGGGAAGACTTCCAGCTGCTCCTCAGCGCCGAGCCCTCCCTAGCTCAGTACCTGCTGGAAAAGTTGCCAGGGGCAGCCTGGATTGGGGAAGTCACCGGCTGGGATCCGCAGGGGACGGTGTGGCTAGATAACGGCCAGATCCTCGGCCGCCAGCAGGCCTTCCAGCATTTTTGAGTGGGTCGGAGAAGTTGCAAGCTGGCGCAGCTGGGCCGCTCTGCGTTCACAATCAACAAGTAAACCAGCTGCGTCAGTAGGGATTTTCAACCATGAGCGAGGCTTCCCTTTCCATCTCTGAGCGTAAGCAGGATCACCTGGACATTGTCTTGCGGCAGGATGTAACGGCCAAAGGGATCCGCACCGGATTTGAGCGGTTTTTCTTCGAGCACGTGGCCCTGCCGGAGCTGCTGCTGCCGGAGATCGATCTCAGTTGCCAATTTCTGGGGAAGCGCCTCCAGGCCCCGCTGCTCATTAGCAGCATGACCGGGGGGACAGATACTGCCCGGGAGCTGAACCTATACCTGGCGGCTGCCGCTCAAGAGCTGGGCATTGCCATGGGGGTGGGATCCCAGCGGGCAGCCTTGGAACACCCAGAGCTGGCCCGGACTTACCAGGTGCGCCAGGTGGCCCCGGATATTCTGCTGCTAGCCAACCTAGGCGCTGTGCAGCTGAATTACGGCTATGGTCTGGAGCAGGCCCGCCGGGCTGTGGAGATGATTGAGGCAGATGGGCTTATTTTGCACCTCAACCCGCTCCAGGAAGCGGTCCAGCCTCAGGGGGATCCCGACTGGCGCAATCTCTACCGCCGCATCGAGCAGTTGGTGGCCCAATTGCCGGTGCCGGTGCTGGTCAAGGAAGTTGGCAATGGCCTCAGTGCCCAAGTAGCGCAACGGCTGGCCGAGTGTGGCGTGGCCGCTTTGGACGTAGCGGGGGCAGGCGGCACCAGTTGGAGCGAAGTGGAGGCTTATCGCCAGACTGATCCCTTTAAGAAACGCATTGCTCACAGCTTTCGGGACTGGGGGATCCCCACCGCCTTGGCCCTGCTGGAGATCCGCCGCCTTCTCCCCAACTTGCCTCTGGTGGCCAGCGGCGGCATCCGTACTGGCATCGAGGTGGCCAAGGCCATCCGCCTAGGCGCCGATGTGGTAGGCATAGGCGCCCCTGCCCTGCAAGCTGTCTCCCAAGGGCAAGCACGGGCGGTGGTGGAGAGTTTCCGCGCCGTGATTGAAGAGCTGAGGATTGCTGCTTTTTGCACTGGCTCCGCCAACTTGGCCCAGCTCCGAAAAGCCCCCCTCCGCCGGCAGGATACCTGGGATCTGCTGCCCCCGATAAGCCAAGCAACTCCCTAACTCCTCCCGCTGCCAAGCGTTTCTTAGTCCACAGACGGACTCGCAAGGGCGCTTCCTAGAGGCAAAGCCTTGAGGTTCCGCTTACTTGTTCCTTACAGCCCTGTCCGAGTCTTTACCAGGGTAGGTGCTTGCTTAGTAACCAAGCAACTCAAGTGGCTCGAAGGCTTTTCCGCCCCGCACTGCTCGCGCTAGCGGGACGGAGGGCTACCAAGCTACTCCGCTGTGTCGGCTAACGCGCACCATTGGACCTAGTCCTAACCGCTTGGGGCTGAGGACCTGCATCTCAAACAGGGCCAAAATGTGGTGCACTGGCAGCTCTGCCTGCTGGGAATTGGCCCCCATGGCTATCACCAGCCCGCAGCAACCTCCCGTATCGCGACAACGCCGCTCCCAGCGCTTGCGAGCCATCGAGTGGGCGGGATCGTCTTCGGGAAATTCACCAAACAAGTGCAGGTCGCAGTTGCCTGTTTGGACAATTTCCAGCTCGTAGCGATGGCCATCGAAGGGATCCACTCCCGTATTGAAACACACCCCCTGGGGGCCCCCCTCACTGCGCAGATTTTCAATCAATTGCTTGGCCTTGGAGCGGGAGGTGCGCACAATCACTACCGGCAGCCCTTCCCCCCTCTGCACCAGCTTGCTCTGCGGCAAGGGATGCACTTGCCCTGCGCGGCGCAATACCTCCACCGTGGCCCACGGCAGCAGCCCCAGACCCAGCTGTGCTCCCTCAGGCAACAGATCATCTCGGAGCAGGGCTTGGGTGGGTTTCTCGTCCTCCGCTTCTAGCGCCAGCAGCTCTGCCGCTACGTCGGGTAGGGTGCGCACCTGCACGGGCAGGGTTTCCCCCTCCCTTTGGGGATTGGGAAGGCAATACTGCCCCTGACACGGCTGAAAGCCCTTTTCCAGCTTGCGGCGGTACTGCTTTAAAAAGCGATGCAAGGCCTCCAGGGCCACCGCCAAGGTCGCTGCCTCCTCTTCCTGTAAAGTAACGCGCAAGCCCTCTAGCGGGTGAATAGTGCCGAAATTCGGCTCAATTTCCTCGGGATCCAGTTCTGCCAAGTCCAAGTCTGGCAGGTCTTCTAGTTCGGGATGGCGAGGTTGAAAGGTGAGGTAGAGACAGTCCTGCCTCAGAAAGGCTTCCTCCATCTCAGGAGTGGGCACTTGGCCGGCCTGCTGGCGAAACTGTTTGAGGGAGGACAGGGAGCGATAAAAAAGCACTCCATACTCCCTTCCTGAGCGCCCCAAGACCGAGACGTAGAGGGTTTCGATGTCCCAGTGATGCAGCTCGATAGCCAGAATTTGGTGATCCTCTAGATACTCCCAGGGAGCATCCTGCCAGATGGCAAGGGCTTTGCCAGCCACGAGTTCTGCGTAGTCTTCTGGAAGAGGTGGTGGGATCTGCCCCTGAGCCTCAGCAAAACTCTGCAGGATCTCCTCGATCAGCGGCAGTTCTGGCTGGTATTCCACTTTGATATTCAGCTCGTGCAGAATGCCGCGCAGGAAAAACTGCACCTCGCGGTCGCGCACGACGATTTTCTGGGGACGGGCCGGCAAGGCCCCATTGGGCCGCTCCATGGCCGCGATCAAGGCCCGCACTATGGGTTCCATGCCAGAGCCGGCAGGCACCACCTCCATAGCTCTCACCACCCCCTGGACGCCGTCCACCCAGAGAATGCATTCCCCCTCGGCCAAGCTGGAAAAAGTCTGGGAGCCAACGACTAGCGAGCCTGGCAGGCGGTGGCGATCCCCTTCCCACACGGAAGGAATCTGGGGTAGCTTTTGCAATCGACGAACCGTAGCAGCTGGCAGACCCGACATAGACCTCCCGAGACAACAACAACCCAAAGGCTAGGTGGCTGCCCTGGGTGGGGCTGACCCTCTCCTTCGACAGGGGTACCCCTCCAGCCAATCTAACCGACCCTAGAGAGGCTGGGCTCCCCCTAGGGAGAGGGGCCAAACAGACTTGGGTAAAGAGCAGAAACACCAAGCTGATGGTCAGATTCGAACTGACGACCGCTCGATTACAAGTCGAGTGCTCTACCAACTGAGCTACATCAGCAAGCTTCAGTTACCCATAGTAGCACTTTTCTGGCAGATTGCCCCCTGCCTGCCAGCAGGGGGGATTTAGCGGAGAGCAGGAAGAGGGAAGGGAAGTTACTGGCGATCTGGCGCCGGCTGGGCAATGGGAGCTAGGTAAATGACCAAAGCTCCTGCCAGGAAGCCCAAGATATTGCGCACCACCGGCAGCCAATCCCGAGTGCGGGTAACCACGGGGCCGAGGCCAAAGGCCCCAAACAAAATAAACCAGAGGGGAGAAATCAGCAAAGCCCAACGCCAGTTAAACACCTCCTCCGCGTGGCGGGGCTTGCCGGCGAACCCAAAGACGATCCCACCCAGGATAGAGGTAATCAGCGTCAGGATCCACTGCTCCTGCGGCAGCCCAGGCACTACCCGGCAACCGCCTTGGCGAAAACAGCGCTCCAAAACATCAACCGCTTCCAGAATGGCCTGCTGGGCGCCGTGCTCCTGCACATAGAACTGGTTGCCGAAGCGAGACTGCAGCTCGATCCAAAAGGTGCGCGGCAGGATCTCCCGCACCGCATCCCCCACGTTAAAGGCCAGCAAGTTGCCTCCCCTGGGATCGGCCACCATCAAAACGCTGCGCTCATTTAGGCCCCAGTACTCCTTCACTTGGCGGCCTGGGGTTTGGTCAAACTGGGTTAGCACGCGCAGCTTCCAGCCGGTTTCCTTCTCCAGCTGGTTTAGATGCTCGGCCAATTGGGCCTCCTGACTGCTGGTCAACTGATCCGCCAAATCCAAGACCGGCACAGGCGGCTGAGGCAACTCCATCGGCACTACTGCCGGCGCAGGCTGGGCCCAGAGCGGGGATCCCCCACCCAGCCCAATCCACAGCCCCAGGCAAAAGCTCACACCGATGCAAAGTATCCTTTGCCACTGGATGTTCATGCTGCTCCCTCTCTTTACAAATGCCGAGATCCTGAAAACTGATATTAAGAAGTGTTTCAAGCTCTTACAGATCCATCATGCCCTGGAAGCCAACATTCAGCCAGAGGGAGGTCTTTCTAGGCAGCTGCAGGGAAGAGGATCAGCAGGCGCCTTCCTGGTCAATTGCCCACCTAGAGGGCATACTGGTGGCAACAACTTTTTTGGATCCCGAGGGCGTGCATGATGAAACTTAGACGCTGGTTGGGTCTCTGCTGCGCTGGCCTCATGGCCCTGCTGTTGACGGCCTGCGGCGAGGGATCCCCTCCCTACGACAGCATCGTGATTAATTTTGTCAACACAGCCACTCCCAGTGAGATTGCTGCCCTTGCCAAGGCGTACAACTTAACGCTGCAACCCAGCAGCAACAGTGCCTTTGCCCGCCAAGAGGTTATCTACCTAGCCAATGGGGATGCCACTCACCCCAGAGCTACACGACGGCTAATCCAGCGGCTTCAGCGGGAAGCCCTGGTTGAGTATGCCCACCCCAACTACCAGTTCCAGGCCGCTTTTGTGCCCAACGATCCCCTCTATTCCCAGCAGTGGAACCTGCGGGCCATCCGCATGCCCGCAGCCTGGGACGTTTCCCAGGGAGAAGGGGTGACGGTAGCCGTGGTGGATACCGGGGTAACACGGGTGCCAGATCTGGCCCAAACCGAATTTGTGCAGGGCTACGACTTTGTGGATGACGATGAGGATCCCAGCGACCTCAATGGCCACGGCACTCACGTGGCGGGCACCATCGCCCAATCCACCGACAACGCCCTAGGCGTGGCCGGGGTCGCCTTCAAGGCCAAGATCATGCCGGTGCGGGTGCTGGATGCCAACGGCTTTGGCTCCCTCTCGGATGTGGTGGAAGGGATCCGCTATGCGGTTGACCATGGCGCTACCGTCATCAACCTCAGCTTGGGTAGTCGTGCCTCCGCCCAACTGATGGAAGAGGCGGTAGCTTACGCCCACAGCAAGGGAGTGACCCTAGTTGCAGCTGCTGGTAACGAAAACTCCAACCAGGTAAGCTACCCGGCTCGCTATCCCCATGTCATTGCCGTTTCCGCCACCGGCCCTGATGGCAGCAAAGCTCCCTACTCCAACTACGGGGTTGGCGTGGATATTGCCGCTCCTGGTGGGGCTAAGACTCCCGAGCACCCTGAGTACGGCATCCTGCAGCAGACCATCAACCGCCGCAACCCCGACGAGCCCATCTTTGCCTACTTCCAAGGCACCAGCATGGCTGCCCCCCATGTGGCTGGCGTAGCGGCCCTGATCCAGGCGCAGGGCATTAAAGACCCGGACAAGGTGGAGGCCATCCTCAAGATGTCGGCTGCCCCCGTGCCCGGGGACAAACAGAACTTCTACGGCGCTGGCCTTCTGGACGCAGCCAGAGCCCTGGCCCGAGCCAGGGGTCAGCAGGAGGAAAACCCCCTGGTGCTGTGGCTAAAAGACTTCCTCCAGTACCTAAACAACAATGGCTACCTCAACCCGCGCTTCTGGTTTGACGGCGGCCCCATTGCCTTGGTGCCTAAGCTGGTGATGGTGGTGGGCGGCTACATCATCCTAGTGCTGATTCGCTGGTGGCTGGCTCCCAAGCCTGTACCGGCGACGGTGCCGCTGGTAGCAGGGATCCTCCTGGGCAGCGCTGGCCTCTTCCCCCTGCAAGGGTTGGCCATCGTCGGTTTCCCCCGCTGGCCCTTACAACTGCTGGGCAGCTCCCTGCCAGAGCTGGGCACCGCCTTGGCCCAGACCAACGCCCTGAACCCCTTGTTTGCCAGCGTGGTGATCCCTGGCCTGTTGATGGTGCTCCTCCTGGGACATCGGCGCTGGCGCTGGGCAGTCGTCGGCCTCTCCATTGGCATGGCTTCCCATCTGCTCCTGTCCAGCTCCCTGTTCTATGAGGGGGTACTATGGCTTGGATCCTCTGCCTGGTTGGGGCGCTCCTTCTTGCTCCTCAATGGTTTGCTCTGCCTGGGCTTGGCCTATTTAGGAGCGCAAGCCATCCTGGAGTCGCAGCCCAGCAGCAGCGGTTTGGCCCTGAGGAAGTGATGCAAGAGTACAGCGGTACCATCCAGTTCCTGGATATCGAAGGAGGGGTGTGGGTGCTGACACTCCCTTCCGGCCAGCATTACGCTCTCTTCCGCGCCCCCAAGGAGCTGCTGCAGGAAGGACTGCAGGTCACCATTCAAGGGCAGGTTAAGGAGGAGGTGGTGACGCTGGCCCAGGTGGGGCCGGTCCTGGAGGTAAAGAGCTTCCGGACCCAGCCTTAGCCGTTACAGCCCCGAGCAAATGTCCCAGGGATCCCCCGCAAGGCAGCCTCTGCCTTTGAGTTACTGGGCGGCTCCCTCCAGGCTGGCCCCCTGCCAATTGGAGTAAGGCGACGGGCCTGCCCTGCAGATCCTGCGCTGCCGAATCTTCCTAGCGGCCCTCTCCAGACCGGTAGCTAGTTAGCTCCGCGCTCAGGAGCTTGACAGCGGCTTTCCCCCTA
>NZ_JANSIV010000134.1:17443-33411 GCF_047502705.1 Synechococcus sp. H70.1 | reverse complement strand
AGCAAGAAGCGCTTGCAGAGAGCGGACATCACAGCAGTACACCTGATGCGGGTGGGCATACCCTTTTAGCTCCACTACCTCCTGGGAAAAGCAAGTGGCCACCTGAGCCAGCTGTTGGGTCAAGTAGGCATAAGTGTTCTGGCTGATGGCCAGGTCAGTGTTGAGGGTGCGGGTGGCACTTTCCAGACGAAAGGCCAGGTTGACGGTATCGCCCAAAGCCGTGTACTCCTGGCGACTGGTGTTGCCTACCTGGCGCACGATGGCTGGGCCGGTGTTGACCCCTGCTCCCAGACGCAGGGGAGAGGGCAGGGGGAACTCGCTGTTCAGTTGTTCGGTCATCTGGAACAGCTTCACCAGGGCCTGCAAGACCGACTTCACGTCGAGCTTGAGCTCCACCTGGTCAGCTGGCAAGGGATCCGCATGGGGTGCATGGAACCAGACAGCCATGATGGCGTCGCCAATGTATTTATCGACGCTACCTCCATGCTGCTGGATGATGTCGCCGCCCTGCCGGAACCACTCGCCCATCACCTGGGAAAGTAGCCGCTCGTCCAGTTGCTGGGTTAGTTGTCCGTAACCGCGCACGTCAACTACGGCCACCGAAATTAGCCAGCGGGTCTGCAGCACCAGGGTGTCGGAGGGCTTGCCAGCAGTGCCGGGTTCTGGGCTGGCCAGGGATCCGCTGTGAAACTCAAGCTGGGATTGGCCCAGGGTCAGGCGATCCCCGTCTTGCAGCAGCGTGGGAATGCTGATGCGGCGATTGTTGACAAACGAGCCATTGCGGCTGCCCAGATCGATGAGATAAATGCTGTGGTCATCTAAGTACTGCAGCAGGGCATGCTGGCGGGAGACACTGGGATCGTTAAGGACAATGGCGTTGCCTTCATCGCGCCCCAGCGTCCAAGCTGTGGCTCCGGCAAGGATGTACTTCCTCTGACTGCCGTCTGGCTCTCTTAGGATCACATAGGGAGCAGAGGTAGCAGCAGGTTCGCCTGGGAGGCTCATGGTAGGAGAGGCAAGAAAGGCAACCACACTCTAATACGATACTCCTTTCCCCTGCGGCTAAACCGCAGCCAGGCTGGGCTTGGCGGGCCTCAGGCCGAGGAGTATCATGTTGTGTAGATACGTTAAGGCCCTATGGCGGCTCCTTCCCATCCCATTCCTGCTGAGCAGCAGCCCCTGCGGCAATATGCCGAGCTGAGGGAAGCTGTTCTTTTTCGTTGGCCAACCCTGGCCTGGATCCCTTACTTGCAGCGGCTCCTAGCAGTGTGGGGAGCGCTGGCAGTAGGGGTTGGGCCCCTGGTTTGGGGCAGCTTTGCAGGCGATTGGAGCCACTTCACCTTGGCAGGGGTGCTGGGAGCTAATGCCTTGCTGGGCCTACTGCTGCTCCACCTCTACTTGGGCTGGGCGTACGTGCGGCGGCGCTTGGCGCAGGCGCGGATCCCTTACGAAGAAAGCGGCTGGTACGACGGGGCAATGTACGTCAAATCGGAAGAGGAGCTAGCTCAGCACCGGCTAATCGTCCACTATCAAATTGAGCCGGTGCTGCAGCGCCTACGACGCAGCTTGTGGAGTGTGGTTGGGCTAAGTGGACTGGCGGCCTTGCTTTGGCCACTCTGGTAGGAAGAGCCAGGGGGAGCCCGGTGCATGTAACTTCTGATTTGGCTCAAACCTTGCGGCCCACGGCCGTTGCTATTGGGAACTTCGATGGCTTGCACCTGGGCCATCAAAGGGTACTGCAGCCAATTCGAGCGTCCCGACGGGGGGTGCGCACCGTCCTTACCTTTCATCCTCACCCCCAAGAGGTGCTGACAGGCCGAAAGCACCTACTGCTCACGCCGCCGGCGGAGAAGCTGGCTCTATTGGCCCAGCTGGGCTTTGAGCAGGTGGTGTTGCTTCCCTTCACCCCTGCCTTGGCTCGCCAGACTCCCGCCGACTTCATCCAGACAATTCTTGAACAAGGGTTGCACGTTCGCCACCTCAGCGTGGGCTGGGACTTTTGCTTTGGCCACCGCCGCGCCGGCAACGCCCAAACCCTGCAGGCCTGGGGATCCAAGTGCTGTATTCCAGTAGAGGTGATCCCGGAGGTGCAACTCAACGGGGAGCGGGTAAGCAGCTCCCGCATTCGTGCTGCCCTGGCTACAGGGGAAGTGGCAGTCGCCGCAGAACTCTTGGGTCGCCCCTATCAGCTCATTGGAGAGGTGGTGCCAGGGGATCGCCGGGGGCGAGAGCTGGGTTTTCCCACCGCCAATCTGCGCTTGCCACCCGAGAAGTTCTTGCCCCGCAACGGCGTGTACAGCGTTTGGGTGAAGGTGCCCGCTGCCGCAGGAGACCTGCCGGGAGTGATGAACATTGGCTATCGTCCCACCTTTGGGGGGTGGCGGCACACGGTTGAGGTGCACCTGTTGAATTGGACGGGCGATCTCTACGGGCAGGAGGTGCGGGTGGCGCTGCGGGGCTTTATCCGTCCAGAGCAGCGCTTCCCCAGTGTGGCGGACTTGATCCACCAAATCCAGCAGGATTGCCAAGTGGCCCGCCAACAATTGGGCTTGGCTGAGCAGGTGGGTCTGCTCTAAGGCCTTCCCCCCGGCCCCAAAGAAAGGGGGACTAGGAGGGCGGGAGCAGGGATCCCCACAGCAGGGCTATTGTCTCCGACCACTCCACGGTGGCCCCGTAGGTATCCCCCGTGTGTCCCCCCAATTGGCGGTAGAGCCAATGGCCCACCGCCAGGGCTCCCAGAGCAGAGCCCAGGGTCCAGAGGAGGAGGGGCCGCCAGGCCAAGATCCCAGTTCCCCCCAGAGCTGCCGTAGTAACCAAGAGGAGGAGGGTGCCTGGCCAGAGGGATCGCGGCCAAGAGGTGGAGTCCTTAAGGAAGCGGGCGGATCCCTGCTCCCGCAAATAGGGGTAGAAAGCGATGGCCAGTAACTGGCCCCAGCGACCCCAGGCTGGCACCACGAGTAGGAGGGGCCAGACTTGCAGGCTGCTTAGGGCAGCAAACTTCAGGAGCAGCACCAGCCCCAGAGCCAGCACTCCGTAGGCTCCTGTGTGGCTGTCGCTCATTACCTGTAGGCGGTGGGCATTGCGGGTGAACTGCTCTGGGTTGGCCGAGCTTTTGTGGATATTGACCGCCAAGCCATCGGCGGTATCAGCCACCCCATCTAAGTGCAGCCCCCCGGTTAGCACCACCCACAGCGCTACCAGTAAAGCTGCCCGTACCCCAGGCGGAAACACCTGGAGCAGGAGGGAGGCCAACAAGAGGATCCCACCCAGGAGCAAACCCACCGCCGGCAGCCAGGCGGCAATGCCCTCAAACTGAAGCTCCCCTGTCTGTCCCAGGGGCAAGGCGGTGTAGAAAAGGAGAGCTGCCCAGAAGCGCCGCACTGGCTTGTCCTTAGTGAAGTTTAGCCTCCGAGGATTTTCGGGAAAGCAGTTCCACTAGACCCAGCTAGCGGATGTACTCCCTCAATACACTGTTGCGATTGGGATGGCGCAGCTTGCGCAGAGCCTTGGCCTCAATCTGCCGGATTCGCTCCCGGGTGACGTTAAAGATTTGGCCAATCTCCTCCAGGGTTTTCATGCGGCCATCATCCAGCCCATAGCGCAGCCTCAACACATCCCGCTCACGAGGGGTGAGGGTTGCCAAGACGCTTTCTAGATCTTCCCGCAATAACATCTTGGCCACCCGCTCCTCAGGAGTTTCTCCCTCGGACTCGATAAAGTCTCCCAGCCGCGAGTCCTCCTCTTTGCCAATAGGCGTCTCCAAGGAAATAGGCAGCTGAGCCGACTTCGCAATGAAGCGCAGCTTCTCGATGGTGATTTCCATGCGAGTGGCAATCTCCTCTTCGGTAGGCTTGCGGCCCAACTCCTGGGAAAGCTGCTTGGTAACCTTCTTGATGCGCGAGATGGTCTCGTAGAGGTGGACCGGCAGGCGAATGGTGCGGGATTGATCAGCAATGGCGCGGGTGATGGCCTGGCGGATCCACCAGGTGGCGTAGGTGGAAAACTTGTAGCCCTTTTCGTGATCAAACTTCTCGGCTGCCCGGATCAGGCCTAGGGATCCCTCTTGGATCAGGTCCTGAAAGGACAGGCCCCGGTTCATGTATTTTTTGGCAATGGAAACTACCAGCCGCAGGTTGGACTGCACCATCTTTTCTTTAGCCCGCCGCCCCTGGTGGAGGCGCCGCCGAAATTCTGGCAAGGACATTTTGACTTCCTCTGCCCACAGGGTTTCCGGCACCTCCTCGGGGCTGGACCAGAGGCCCATCCGCTCGAAAACCGCTTCCCGGGCCCGCTCTAACTCCAGCAGATCGGCAATTTTTCGCGCTAGCTCAATTTCTTCGTCGGGCCGCAGTAGGCGAATGCGCCCAATCTCTTGCAAATAGACGCGAACCGAGTCGTCGGTGTAGAGCTTTTTCTTGCTGGCCGATCTGCGTCTTGCGTGGCTCTTGGCAGCAATAGCTTCATCCTCTTCTTCGAGGGATTCTTCGTCGCCCTCCTCCTCATCAAAAGCCTCAGGGTCACTGGCATCCAGTTCAAACTCGAGGGGATCTGCTCCATTGTCTGCATCCAGAGGGATGGAAGCAGAGCTTTCCAGATCCGGGTCGAGAAGAGCCGTCTGACCAGACTTCACCAACTCCTTTGCTTGAACCATGCTGAGTTCCTCGTGACGCTAATCACAGACCAGTGGAGGCGACTAAGAGATTCTAGACGCCAAGGCAAAAAATCCCCGCTCCTCTGCAGCCCAGGACGCCAGGTCAAGGGCGTCGAGTTCCGCAGCCCTAGGCCCCGCTTGCACTAGGCAAGCTGGCCCGCTTCTAGACAGCCGAGGGCTTGGGTCAGGCTCGCAACAGCTGGGGCTCATGGGGTCTAACGAAACTGGCGCAAAACTCCCTCAATAGGCGGCCGCCTCGAAATGGGGGAGGCGTGCTTTTGCTCTTCCTGGCGCAGGGCAGGGTACTTCCTGAGAGGGCGAGAGCCCTCCCAACGCCTAGAGGAAGGAGCCTTCTACAGCAACCGGCAAGAGACCTTGCTGGCAGTCCCTGCAGGCAACTGTAGCCGTTCACACCAAAATGTCTTCCCTAAATTAGCCCGCCCTTGGGGAAACAGCAACGGGGCAGGTGAAGAAAATCTAAACTTTGTCCCGCCGCTTCCAAAGGGATCCCTGCTAGTCCAGGGAAGTGGCTCAATGCTACCTTAAATCAGGCTTTAATCCACCTTGATCCCTGGCTAAGCCGTGAGGCCTATGACCCATCCCTTCCTACAGCACCTCCAGGAACGCGTGATTGTCTTCGACGGGGCGATGGGGTCCTCCCTGCAGGCCCAGAACCTGACGGCAGCTGATTTTGGCGGGCCGGAGCTAGAGGGCTGTAACGAGATCCTGGTGCTGAGCAAGCCGGAGGCGGTGGAGCATGTCCACCGGAGCTTTCTAGAGGTGGGGGCTGACGTCATCGAAACCAATACCTTTGGCGCCACCTCGATTGTCTTGGCCGAGTACGGGATCCCGGAAAAAGCCTACGAGCTCAACGTGGCGGCAGCGCGGCTGGCCAAGCGGGTAGCCACCGAGTTCTCGACGCCGGAAAAGCCTCGCTTTGTGGCCGGCTCCATTGGCCCCACCACCAAGCTGCCCACCCTGGGGCACATCAGCTTTGACGAAATGCGGGCTGCCTACAAGGAGCAGGTGCGGGGGCTCCTCGACGGCGGGGTGGATCTGCTCATCATCGAGACCTGTCAAGACATTCTGCAGACCAAGGCGGCGCTGGTGGCCGCGGGTCAGGAGTTTGCCCGGCGCGGGATCCGCCTGCCGGTGGTGGTGTCCCTGACCTTTGAGGTGCAGGGGACGATGTTGGTGGGCACCGAGATTGGGGCAGCGCTGGCCATCCTGGAGCCCTACCCCATCGATGTGCTGGGCCTCAACTGCGCCACCGGGCCGGACAAAATGGCCGAGCACATCCGCTACCTCTCCCGCCATTCCCCCTTTCCCATCTCCTGCATCCCCAACGCTGGCCTGCCGGAAAACATCGGCGGCAAGGCCCACTACAAGCTAACGCCGGAGCAGCTGCGCTTCCACCTGGAGCACTTTGTGCGGGATCTGGGGGTGGCGGTGGTGGGGGGCTGCTGCGGCACCCGCCCAGAGCACATTGCCGCCCTGGTGACAGCCGTACAGGGGTTGCGGCCCAAACGCCGTGCCGTTGAGCGCCTCCCGGCTGCCGCCTCGATCTACTCCCCCCAGCCCTACCTCCAGGACAACTCGTTTTTAATCATCGGCGAGCGCCTCAATGCCAGCGGCTCCAAGAAGGTGCGGGAGTTGCTCACCGCCGAAGATTGGGAGGGCTTAGTGGCCATAGCCCGTGAGCAGGTGCGGGAGGGAGCCCACATCCTCGACGTGAACGTGGACTACGTAGGCCGGGATGGGGTGCGGGATATGCGGGAGCTGGTCTCGCGGCTGGTGACCCAGATCCCGCTTCCCCTGATGTTGGATTCCACCGACTGGCAGAAGATGGAGGCCGGCCTCAAGGTGGCCGGAGGCAAGTGCCTGCTCAACTCCACCAACTACGAGGATGGGGAAGAGCGCTTTCTCAAGGTGTTGGAGCTGGCCAAGACCTACGGCGCCGGTGTAGTTATCGGCACCATCGACGAGGAGGGCATGGCCCGCACCGCCGAGAAGAAGTTTCAGATTGCCGAGCGGGCCTATCGCCAGGCGCTTGAGTACGGGATCCCGCCCTACGAGATTTTCTTTGACCCGCTGGCCTTGCCCATTTCCACGGGGATGGAGGAGGACCGGGCCAACGGGGCAGCTACCCTGGAGGCCATCCGCCGCATCCGCCAGGCTTTCCCCGAAGCCCACATTCTCTTGGGTATCTCCAACATTTCCTTTGGGCTCTCGCCAGCAGCCCGCGTGGTCTTGAACTCTGTGTTTTTACACGAGTGCCGCCAGGCCGGGCTGGACACTGCCATCGTCAGCGCCGCCAAGATCCTGCCCCTAAGCAAGATCCCGGAAGAACAGCAGCAGGTGTGCCGGGATCTCATTTGGGATCGGCGGCAGTTTGACGCTGAGGGCCTCTGCACCTACGATCCCCTGGCGCGGCTGACGGAGCTGTTTGCAGGGGTCTCTAGCCAGGAGCTGCACGCTGCCGGATCCCTGGCCAAGCTGCCGCTGGAAGAGCGCCTGCGGCGGCACATCATCGACGGGGAGCGCATGGGCCTGGAGGAAACGCTGGCAGAGGCGCTGCAGAAGTACTCCCCGCTGGAAATCATCAACACCTTCCTGCTCGACGGCATGAAGGAGGTGGGGGAGCTTTTTGGCGCCGGCAAAATGCAACTGCCTTTTGTGCTGCAGTCGGCAGAAACCATGAAGGCGGCGGTGAAATACCTAGAGCCCTTCATGGAAAAGGTGGGCGGGGAGGTGTGCAAGGGTACCCTTTTGATTGCCACTGTCAAGGGGGATGTCCACGATATCGGCAAAAACCTAGTGGACATCATCCTCACCAACAACGGCTACAGGGTGATTAACCTGGGCATCAAGCAGCCAGTGGAAAACATCATCGAGGCCTATGAAAAGTACAAGCCTGACTGCATTGCCATGAGCGGCCTCTTGGTCAAATCAACTGCGTTCATGAAAGAAAACCTGGAAGTTTTTAACGAGCGGGGCATCACTGTGCCTGTCATTTTGGGGGGAGCTGCCCTCACCCGCCGCTTTGTGGAAGAAGACTGCCGCCAAACCTACAAGGGCCAGGTCATCTATGGCCGCGATGCCTTTACCGACTTGCACTTTATGGATCGGCTGATGCAGGCTAAGGCGGCCGGGCGCTGGGATGACCGGCTGGGTTTTCTGGATAACTTGGAGCAGCCAGTCGACGGCCAGAAAGGGGCTGCTCCTGCCCCAGAGGAAATGGATCCCACCCCACCTCCCCAGGAGACCCCTGTGGGCGCTGCTCCTGCCCTTGCGGTCTCAGCTGGCGATGGCGGGGCAGACACCCGTCGCTCCGAAGCGGTTACTCTCGATACCGAGCGGCCCATCCCGCCTTTCTGGGGATCCAAAGTTCTTGCCTCCGACCAGATCCCTTGGCCAGAGGTCTTCTTCTATATCGACAAGCAGGCCCTGGTGGCCGGTCAGTGGCAGATCCGCAAGCCGCGCGACCAGTCAGCTGAGGAATTTGCCCAGTTTCTTGCTACCCAGGTGGAGCCGGTGATCGAGCGTTGGAAGGAGCGGATCCTAAGCGAAGACCTGCTGCACCCACAGGTGGTCTATGGCTACTTCCCGGCGCAGGCGCAAGGGAATACGTTAATCCTCTTCGACCCGGCCAGCTTCCCCGAGCTGTTTGCCCTAGAGACCGACTCTACCACCTACTTCCAACTGCCAACCGTCGAGCGCCCCCAGCTTTCTCCCCAGGTACGGGAGCTGGCCCGCTTCACCTTCCCCCGCCAAAAGGGCGGCCAGCGCCTCTGCATTGCCGACTTCTTCGCCGATTGCTCCACCGGTCTGGTGGATGTTTTCCCCATGCAGGCAGTTACCCTAGGACCAGAGGCCACGGCCCACGCCCAGCGCCTTTTTGCTGAAGGCCAGTATACGGACTACCTCTACTTCCACGGCCTGACCGTCACCCTGGCAGAAGCCTTGGCAGAGTGGTGCCACGCCCGTATCCGACGGGAGCTAGGGTTCGGCCACGAGGACAGCCCTGACATTCGCCAGATCCTCCGTCAAGGCTACCGCGGCTCTCGCTACAGCTTCGGCTATCCTGCCTGCCCCAACCTCGCCGACCAACGGGTTTTGTTGCAGCTGCTCCAGGCTGAGCGCATTGGCCTAAGGATGGACGAAAGCG
This sequence comes from Synechococcus sp. H70.1, assembly GCF_047502705.1. Classification (NCBI taxonomy): domain Bacteria; kingdom Bacillati; phylum Cyanobacteriota; class Cyanophyceae; order Synechococcales; family Synechococcaceae; genus Synechococcus; species Synechococcus sp. H70.1. Next base: position 24,592 of record NZ_JANSIV010000134.1, on the reverse strand, counting down.
AGCAGTTGGATCCCGAGCAGTCCACCACCGCCATCGTCGCCTACCACCCGGCAGCCCGCTACTTCAGTACCTAGGCCCTAGAGAACCAGCCAACTCAGCAGCGCCACCCCCACCACAATGGTCAGCACATACGCCTGCAACTGACCGGAAGTGGTGTATTTCAAGACTTGTCCGCCCGCCAGCACGGCCAAGCTGGTCAAGTTCACCAAGCCGTCTACTACGTAGCGATCGAAGAGAGCCGTGACATTAGAGATGAGGCCCACCACAAACACCACGCTGGCGCGGTAGAGCTTGGGGGTGTAGAAATCGTTGGCCAACAAATCCTGCCAATCGGCCAAGAAAGCCCAGTTCACTGGCTGCCGCTCCCGCGGTAGGTACAGCCAAGCGCCTAAGGTGATGCCCACCAAGCTGGATCCTGTCATTACTCCCACGGGGATCCCTTCTAGGGTAGGGATGAGATCCAGAGCCGCGAGGATCATCGGGATGTGGAGGGTCACTCCCATGGTGACCGTGCTGGGCAACATCATCGGCCAGTGCACCTCCGGGGAACGCTCGCTCATCTGCTGCGGCTTTCCCCCCCAAACCAGGCCAAATACCCGGGTTAGGCCCAGCGCTGTCACCGCGTTGGTAACCAGCACTACTGCTGCCCACAGGGCTTGCCCCGCTTGGGCCAACTGCTGCCACAGATCTGTCAACACCCAGAAGCAGCCAAAAGGCGGCAGGGCCACCATACCGGCCATCCCTGTCAAAAAGCACAGACCAGAAATGGGCCGCCGCGACCACAGGCCTCCCAGGTAGCGCAGATCTTGGGTAATGCTGTTCCAGATCACCATACCCAGCCCCATCACCAGCAAGGCCATTGCTGGCGCATAGGTTAGCAGCAGCTCATAGGCTTGCTGGATATGGCCAGTGCCCACTGCTACAAAGACTAGGCCCATGTAGGCGCTCACCAGGTAGGACAAGGCTCGCTTAGCGTCAATTTGGGCCAGCGCCACGAAGGCTCCGCCTACCGCTGTTAGCCCGCCGATTGCTAGCATCACTTGCAACACCGTTGGAGAAAGCTCATAGAGGGGTTGCAAGCGAATCAACACCCAAGCTCCCGTGCCCACCACCACTGCATTGCGCAAGATTGAGGCTGGGATCGGCCCCTCCATCGCCTCATCCAGCCATAGGTGCAAAGGGAACTGGGCGCATTTGCCCACAGGGCCAGCCAGCAGCCCCAGCCCCACTAGGGTAATCAGGGTCGGATCCACAGGAACAGCTCCTGCTTTCACCGCCTCTGCCCAAGCTGTTAAGTCCTTAAACTCCCAGGAGCCTGTCAGGGGGTAGAGGGCAATCACCCCCATCAAAAGCAGCAGGTCGCCGATGCGCTTAGTTAAAAAAGCATCCCGAGCCCCCGTCACCACTAGCGGTTGGTTATACCAAAAGCCCACCAACAGGTAAGTAGCCAGGGTTAAAATCTCCAGAAGGACGTAGCTAAAGAATAGGGAGTCACAGAGGGCCAGGGCGCACATCCCCCCTTCAAAAAAACCCAGCAAGGAGAAAAACCGCGCCCAGCCCCAGTCCATTTCCAGGTATCCAAAGGCATAAATCTGAGCCGCCAGGTTTAGCCCTGTCACTACTACGCAAGCCCCCAGCGTTACCGACGACACCTGTAGGGGGAGCTCCAACACCAGATCCCCCACCTTCAGCCAGGGCAGCCGAATCACCTGGGCCGGCTGATCCCAAATCGCCACGAGGGCTCCCACACTGTGCAGGAAGGCCACCAGCGTCAGCAGCGCGTTGAGATACCCTGCTGGACGCGGCCCCGTACGGCGGGTAATCCCGGGGGACCAAATTAGTGCTCCTGACCACCCCAACAACCCATAAAGGGGAATTAACCATGCAGTTGTGACCAGCCCGTCCAAACTCATAGCCCTCCTTCCAGTAGGGACCTTGCCTCAACCCAGGGTTGGCTGGGCTTTGCCAAATCTTTAAAAGCATCCTAGCGGCAAACTAGGAGGGATGAAAATTAAGCTTACCGATGAACTCGATAGAAAAAGACTTCCAATGAGCTTAGAAAACTCCCTGCCTCTGCCTTTGAGGACCTTTCCTAGTCGGTTGTTGTCAAGTAGCTTTTTGGGGGCTTAGTAGGCCAAGCTTACCTAGCCTCGGCTACCCCAGCCAGGTGGCCAAAGCTTGCCTGATTAGTTTTCCGACTTGCTAGAAGTCTGTACGTACAGGATCACCAGGAAGATGGAAGGTACCAAAATGAGCAAAATAGTGGCCAAGAGACCTAGGTAGTTTGTCTCCATCGCTGCCCACGCTGCAAACCCAACTGGCAGCTAGCATACCATCCTCCGGTACGCCCTGCCCAAGGGGGCCAGCTGGCTCTAGGGCTTGGTCTTTACTGCAACGTTCCCCAAGACCTTCGTCTGGCAGGCAAGGCGATAGGTCTCGGGTTTGCGCTTGAGCTTGCGCTTTTCTGCCTCTGTCCGGGGCGAGAGGTTTTCCGCCCCCTCGACAATCTCCACCACACAGGTGCCACACTGGCCGTTGCCGCCGCAGTTAAGCAGCTTGGCCACCATCTTATAGAGGTCGATCTGGTTCTCCAGCGCCTTCAGGCGGAGGTTCGACCCTTCCGCGACGACAATCTCCCGGTTCTCGTTAACAAAGCGGATCGTTGCCATAGCCTTGCCAAAAACCCCAACGCCTTCCTCAGGTTAACCGAGGCGGAGCGATGTTGCTAAGTATTGTTACATCTTAAGTCAAGTTTTTAATCTTTGGCGAGAGATCGGCGAAGATGGTGCCAAATAAAGGGGCATCCTGCCTGAGGCCCCTCAGGTTGGTTGCGTTCTATACTGTTAGACTCCAGGAGGGAAACTCCGCAAGTGATACTCTCAGTGGGTGCGCCCCTAGGAGAGTTGGGCATGGCACCCCTCAAAGTGCAAGGGACTGCTCAGGTCAGGACCCAGCTGGAGAGTTGACTTCGTTTTTGGACGGGATATCGCCCAGGTGTTGAAAACGTGGAGGAGCAAGTTTTATGGGACTACCGTGGTATCGGGTCCACACTGTTGTACTGAATGATCCAGGCCGCCTAATTGCGGTACACCTAATGCACACTGCCCTGGTAGCGGGCTGGGCGGGCTCGATGGCGCTGTACGAGACGGCCATCTTCGACCCCTCAGATCCGGTCCTGAATCCAATGTGGCGTCAGGGCATGTTCGTCATGCCGTTTATGGTGCGGCTGGGGGTGGTTAACTCGTGGGGTGGATGGAACATCTATGGCGAGAGCGTTGCCAACCCGGGCTTCTGGACATTTGAGGGAGTAGCCACTGCCCACATTGTTCTTTCCGGGTTACTCTTTTTGGCTGCCTGCTGGCACTGGGTGTACTGGGATCTGGAGCTGTTCCGGGATCCCCGTACCGGCGAGCCAGCTCTGGACTTGCCAAAAATTTTTGGGATCCACCTGCTCTTGGCCGGGATCCTCTGCTTTGGCTTTGGCGCGTTTCACTTGACGGGGGTCTTTGGCCCAGGAATGTGGGTAAGCGACCCCTATGCCACAACAGGGCATGTGCAGCCGGTGGCGCCGGAGTGGGGGCCGGCAGGGTTTAACCCCTACAACGCTGGCGGGGTAGTAGCCCACCACATTGCCGCAGGGATCGTGGGCATTATTGCCGGTCTGTTCCACATTACAGTACGCCCACCCCAACGCCTCTACAAGGCTCTGCGCATGGGGAACATTGAGAGCGTGCTCTCCAGCTCGCTGGCAGCGGTATTCTTTGCTGGCTTTGTAGTGGCGGGGACCATGTGGTACGGCAGTGCCACCACTCCTGTCGAGTTGTTTGGCCCCACCCGCTACCAATGGGATTCCGGCTACTTCAACCAGGAAATTAACCGGCGCGTCAATGCCGCCGTGGAAGCTGGGATGACCCTTAGCGAGGCCTACAACTCTCTGCCTAAGTCGCTGCTTTTCTATGACTACATAGGCAACAACCCAGCCAAGGGTGGCCTGTTCCGGGCTGGCCCCATGAACAAAGGGGATGGCATTGCCATTGCGTGGCTAGGCCATCCAGTGTTCCGGGATCGCGAGGGGCGGGAGCTGACTGTGCAGCGCATGCCCACCTTCTTCGAGACTTTCCCTGTAATCCTGCGAGATGCCGATGGTGTGGTGCGGGCCGACATTCCCTTCCGCCAGGCCGAATCGCGCTACAGCTTTGAGCAGGTGGGCGTAACTGTGGAGTTCTACGGCGGCAAGCTGGATGGCCAGGTGTTTACCGACCCGCCAACGGTTAAGAAGTACGCCCGTATGGCCCAGTTGGGTCAGCTCTTTGAGTTTGACCGAGAAACGCCTAAGGCCGACGGCACCTTCCACACCAGTCCCCGCGGGTGGTTTACCTTTGCCCATGCAGTTTTTGCCCTGCTGTTTTTCTTCGGCCACATCTGGCACGGTGCCCGCACCCTCTTCCGGGATGTGTTCGCTGGTATTGACCCGAACATGAGCGAGGAGATGGTGGAATTCGGCGTCTTCCAAAAAGTGGGGGATCCCACCACTCGCAAAGTGCAAGAAGCCTAAAGCTTTCCCAACGTAGCCGCCAGCACTCTGCTTCCCTTTGGGGAGGGGGTGCTGGCGGCTCCAAAAGAGTAGGGAGAAAGTCGCTTGGAGGCTGTATGGAGACTATCACCTACACTGCTATCCTGTTTTTGACGTTAGGCCTTCTGTTTTTTGCTGTTGCTTTCCGAGAGACCCCCAAGATCCCTAAGAAGTAAACCTGCTGGAGGGATTTCTCCAGCTTTTCCCTAGGGTCTAAGGGTAGGGGAGGGGGCCGCTCAAATCCCTGGGCGAGGGCAGTTGCCTCGACAGGGAGCGGGGGATTGCTACACTTCGTTTGGGGTGGTGCAAGCTGGGATCCAAAATGGCGAAGGTGCTGCTGGTGGAGGATGATCCAGCCAATGCCCGTGTTTTCGAGAAGGTGCTGCGGCGGCGGGGCGGGTTTGAGGTTCTTCACAGCCAGGACGTAGAGCAGATCCTGCAGCTGGCCCAAGCCCGGGAAGTAGACGTCATCTTGCTGGATGTCTCCCTCTCCCAGAGCACCTTTCGTGGCGAGGCAGTGGATGGGATCCGCATTGCCCAACTGTTGAAGGGGGATCCCCGAACAAGCTCCATCCCCATCCTCTTGGTAACGGCCCATGCCATGCGCGGCGACCGCGAGGCCTTTTTGGCCCAGAGCGGAGCGGATGGCTATATTGCTAAGCCAGTGGTGGATCACGAGGAGATGGTCAACCAAGTGCGCCAGGTGTTGGCTCAGGCCCAGCAGTCCTAGTCAACTGGCAAGACTGGTTACGATGGACTGCCAAAAAGGGATCCCGTCCCGCCCTGGCAAATCGGGATCTGCTGCTCGCTCCGGGTGGGGCATCAGGCCAAGGATGCGGCCGCTGGGGTCGCAGATACCGGCGATGTTGTCCACCGAGCCGTTGGGGGCGATGGGATGGTAGCGGAAGACAATCTGGCCCCGGTCTTGCAGCTGCTTCAGGGTATCGCCATCGCAAACGTAGCGGCCTTCTCCATGGGCAATGGGCAAGGTTAGGGTGGCTCCGCAGGGGTAAGCCCTTGTCCAGGCCAGATCTTGCCGCTCCACGCGGATCCCTACCCGGTCGCAGATAAAGTGCAGGTTGGCGTTGCGCACCAGCGCCCCCGGCAGCAGGCGCGCCTCCGTCAAGATCTGAAAGCCGTTGCAAATGCCCAGGACATAGCCCCCCCGAGCTACGTGCTCGGCCAGGGATCCCATCACTGGCGCAAAACGGGCCAGCGCCCCGGCTCGTAGATAATCCCCGTAGCTGAAGCCCCCTGGCAGCACCACCACATCCAGCCCTGACAAATCGGCTTCCCGATGCCAGATGAGTCGCGTCGGACAGCCCAAGAGGCCGCGGGTTACCCAAGCTACATCTCGGTCGCAATTGGAGCCGGGGAAAACGACAATGCCAAACCTTACCTTGGTCATGGGGATCCCTTGCTGGCAGAAGAGACAAAAAGGTGGTGAGAGCAACGCTAGAGAGCTCCTCCAGAAGAGGCTGGACCTCTCAAACAGGATCTATTTGGATTTGATAGGTCTCGATTACCGGATTGACCAGCAGTTGATGGCACAGCTGGTGCACCTGCTCTCGGGCACTCTCGGCGTCAGGGGCCTCTAGCCGCAGTTGGATGTGTTTGCCAATGCGCACCCCCTGCACCTGGGTGTGCCCCAACTGGTGCAAGCTAGCCTGGAGAGCAGCCCCGGCAGGATCAAGGACCGAGGGGCGGAGGTGAATCTGGATCTGGGCCTGGAACTGCATAGAATAAGGGCTGGATTTGCTACAAGTGTACAGTTGATTGTCCCTGCCTTCGGGCTAAGTCTATGGATGTGGCGCGAGTGCTGGCCATTGCCCACAACGCTTTCCGGGAAACGATTCGGGATCGCATTCTCTATCTGGTGATGGTGTTTGCGGTGGCCATGCTGGGGGCCATCGTTTTCATCCCCCAGGTAGCCAACCAAGCCCACCACAAAATCATTGCCGATTTGGGCCTAGCTGCCATTCACTTTCTGGCGCTGGTGGTGGCTATTTTCGTTGGCACGGGAATGGTTCACAAAGAAATCGAAAGGCGCACGGTCTATGTGCTGATTGCCAAGCCTATGAGCCGGGCGGAGTTCATCGTCGGCAAGCACCTGGGTCTGTCGGTGCTGCTGTCGGTGCTGCTAGTAATGATGACGGCCATCTTTTTGCTGAGCCTGCTGGTGGTGCAGGCCCCCATTTCCCCCTGGGCGGTTCTCTGGGCAACCGTCTTCACCTTTCTGGAACTGGTGCTGATTGTGGCGGCAGCGCTGCTGTTTGGAGTTTTTACCTCTCCGATTTTGGCCACCCTCTACACAATTGCCCTGTTCATCATGGGCCACGCCAGCCGCGCCCTGCTGCAGTTAAGCAAGCTGGTGGAAGAGGCAGGTTTTGGCAAGGTGTTTGAGGTCATTTACTTGGTCTTGCCCGATCTGGAGCGCCTCAATCTAAGGGATGCCGCCGTCTACGGCCAAATCCCCCCGCCCACCCAGCTCCTTGGTGATGCGCTCTACAGCCTGATCTACACCGTCTTGCTGCTCATTTTGACGGTGGTGGTGTTTGCCCGGCGTGAGTTCTAAT
>NZ_JANSIV010000134.1:0-17343 GCF_047502705.1 Synechococcus sp. H70.1 | reverse complement strand
ATGCGATTCTTCCACTTCCATACCCCTGAGCAAGTGCCGCCGTCAGGGATCCCAGCCTGTGCGGTAGCCATCGATGTGCTGCGGGCCACCACCACCATCGCCACAGCCCTAGCTGCAGGGGCAGAGGCCGTTCAAGTGTTTGCCGATTTGCAGTCCTTGCAAGCGGCCAGCCAGAGCTGGCCAGCCTCCAAGCGGCTCTTGGCGGGGGAACGAGGCGGCAAAGCAGTGGCAGGGTTCGATCTGGGCAACTCCCCCCGCGAATACACCCCTGAGCGTGTGCGGAACAGGCGCATCTTGATGAGTACCACCAACGGCACCCGCACCCTTCAGCGCTTGGAAGGGATCCCGGTGGTGCTCACAGCGGCCCTGGTGAACGTGGGAGCGGTGGTGGAGTTCCTCAGGCGAGGAGCTTTTGCCGAGGTGTGGCTGGTGGGATCCGGCTGGGAAGGGGCTTTTGCTTTGGAAGACACTGCCTGTGCGGGGGCCATTCTGCACTGCCTGGGCTGCTCGTGGGAGCAGTTGGGCAACGACGAAGCAGTGGCCGCCCTGGCTGTGTACCAAACCTGGCAGGACGACCTGTTGGGGTTGCTGCGGCGCTCCAGCCATGGACAGCGGCTACTGGCAATTAGCCCCGAAAACGACAGCGATCTGGCCTACTGTGCCGAGTTGGATCGGCTCTCAGTGGTGCCCCGGCAGGTTCAGCCTGGCGTTTTGACCCTCGCCGGCTAGCTGGCCTGGGGTGTCTCGGCAGCAATAGTCGAAGCCGGCGGCCCCTCCTGCCCTACTCCCGGGGTCAACCGTGAAACGCCTCTCCAAAGACAAACCTCTCCTCCTGGTTTTAGCGGCGGTCGAATAAGGGCCTTCGGAGTCGAGTGACCCCCAGGCGGGTTCAAGCAATGCAGCGGCAACTGGGATAGACAAATGCGATAAATAGTAAGGCAAGCCGTCAATTTTGTGCAGGCAGCCCCCATGGCCACTACGGCGCCTCGTTCTCTTCCTCCCACTGATCCCGTCCGCGTTGCCATCGTCGGGGCCTCCGGGTATGGAGGGGTGCAGCTGGTGCGGCTGCTTAGCGAACACCCCGGCGTGCAGATTACCTACCTGGCCGGTCAAGACAGCGCCGGCAAGCGCTACGGGGATCTCTACCCCCACCTAGCGCAGGCGGTTGATCTGACCATTCAGCCAGTGGATGTGGAGGCCATTGCCGCTAGCAGCGACGTTGTCTTTCTATCTCTGCCCAATGGCCTGGCGGCAGACCTAGCGCCGCCTTTGCTGGCCAAGGGGTGCAAAGTCCTAGATCTCTCGGCGGATTACCGCTTTCGCAACCTGGCCACCTACCAATCCTGGTATCGCCTGGGGCAGACGGATCCCAACTGGCCTAGCCCTGCCTACCGCCAGGCCAACGAGCAGGCGGTTTACGGGCTGCCGGAACTCTACCGGGAGGCTATTGCCCAAGCCCAACTGGTAGCCTGCCCCGGCTGCTACCCCACGGCCTCCCTTCTAGCAGTTGCCCCCTTGCTGCGGCAAGGGTTGGTGGAGCTGGACAGCTTGATTTTTGATGCCAAGTCCGGCGTCTCCGGGGCGGGCCGCACCCCCAAGCTGGGATCCCTCTTTGCCGAGGTGGACAGCTCGCTGGGTGCCTATGGCGTGGCCCAACACCGCCACACACCCGAGATCGAGCAGGCCTGCTCCGACCTCACCCACACCCCCATCACTGTGCAATTTACGCCCCACCTGGTGCCAATGGTGCGGGGCATCCACGTGACCTTGTATGCCAACCTGCGGGATCCTGGTCTGGTGGGCGAGGATCTCATCACCATTTACAACGCCTTCTACCGCCAATCCCCCTGGGTTAAGGTACTGCCCCACGGCGTTTATCCGCAAACCAAGTGGGTGGCTGGCACCAACACCTGCATGATTGGGGTGGAGGTGGATACTCGCACCAACCGGGTGATTGTCCTGTCGGTCATCGACAACCTCATGAAAGGGCAAGCCGGGCAAGCGGTGCAATGCCTCAACCTGATGATGGGGTGGCCGGAAACCTTGGGTTTGCCGCGGCTCGCCTTCTACCCCTAGCTACAATGCCGGTAATTCCCTGAGGTGCCCATGCCTGAGCTTTCGGATCCCGTCTTCTCCCCCAATCTCGATCCCAGCGCTGCCCCATCCGCTGCGCCGGCGAACTCTCCACCTTCGTGGGCCAGAGCTGGGGATCTAAACTGGGAGGAGCTGTGGCGGCAACTGGAGGCGGGCTGGCAGGAGCTGCCCCGACGCTCCGAAGAAACAGTGCAGCAGACCCTAGCTCGTTTGCAACTGGAGTGGGGTGGCTTGTGCCGCGAAGCAAGGGATCGGCTACAGGCAACTCTGGACAAAGCCAGAGCCACAACCTCTCCAGAGCCCCTCCAGCAAGAACTGCAGGCGCTTTTGCCTCTGCTCAACCCCAGCCAATGGGAGGTGGTCATCGGCTCTCTGGAACGGGCCGCCGACCGAGCCTGGGTGGCCAGCCTGCTCTATCACAGCCTGCAGGAGCCAACCCATCCCAGGGCAGAAACCAACGGCATCCCTGCCTGGGCGGGGGTGTTGACTGCTGAGCAGCGCTCCGCCCTGGTGGCAATGAGCCTGCGGGCCTATGGCAACAGCCGCCTACCTTTGGTCATGGACAAAAGCGGCGAGATCCACGTGAAAGCCTCGGCCGCCCTCTTGGCCGCCCTCATTGCCGTCGAGGTCGGCAGCGTGGGATCCGCAGGCGCCCTCTCGTTGCTGGGTACACCAGAGTTGCGCAAGCTCTTGAATGCCGAGGGCAAGCTGCGGCGCAGCATCTTAAAACAGGGGCGAACTGCCCTCACCGAAGAGGAATGGCAAACCCTGCGCCAGTGGCTGGATCCCAAGGGATCCCCGCCCGACTGGTACCTCTCCCTCACCCAAGTGGGGATCCAAACCACGCAGGTGGGGGAGTATCTGGCGCGGCGGCTGCGGGAGTTGTTCCAGAGCGAGTGGATCAAGCTGGTGATCCCCCCGCTGTACCACTTGGTTATCGATGCAGGGCGGCTGTTGACGGGAGAAGTGTTTCTCAGCGTGGGCACCACCCTAGAAGCGGCTTTGGAGTCAGCAGAAGCCGAACGACGACTGGAATTGCTGCTGCAAGCTTTGCCCCAGGCCCGGCACATTCCTAGTCCCGAGCGCATCCAAGCCGCCCTTCCCGCCGTCGTAGAGGCTGCTGAGACAACCCTCAGGCCACTGCTGGGGCGCCAGTTGATGACGGTGGCCGACATCTTCGATCCGCCCCTTCGCAACGAAAGCCTCAACGAATTGGGGCGGCAACTCAACCTCTGGAATCCCTTGCAGTTTTTGCTCACCTGGGGCACGGCTGGCTGGCTGGAGGCTCTGCTAGATGAAATCAAGGAATTGCAGCAGACCTACCCGGAAATGCCTCTGTGGGAGAGCTATCGCCAGGGGGTTGAGACGGCAGTGCAAGCGCCGCGGGTGATGGATCAGGCGGAAGCCTTGCGCCTGACTGCCAAGAGCTTGGATCCCAAGATAGAGCCCCTAGACGACTGATCCTTACCCGCTTGGCCAAAGAGCCTCTACCTGAGGGCGTAGTCACAGGTGGGCCGCCTCAGGGTTGGCCTCGTGCCCGTAGAGGTAGCTGAGGACGGAGTTGCGCAGGCGATAGTACTGGGGATCCTCAAGCATTCGCTCGCGGTCGCGAGGACGCGGGAAGGGAATAGAGATAATTTGCCCGATGGTAGCCGCAGGGCCACTGGTCATCAAGACCAAACGGTCGGCCAAAAACAGTGCCTCGTCAATGTCATGGGTGATCATCAAAACTGTGCAGCGATGTTCCTCCCAAATGCGCAGCAGCTCCTCCTGAAGTTCTTCTTTGGTGATGGCATCCAAAGCCCCAAAGGGTTCATCCAAAATCAGCACTGCTGGGCGGATTGCCAAGGCACGGGCAATGGCCACCCGCTGTTTCATCCCTCCGGAAATTTGCGGAGGATATTTCTGGGCTGCTTCCCCCAGTCCCACCAAATTTAGGTGTTCTTCTACAATTTGATGCTTTTCTGACTGGCTCTTTTGGGGAAACACCGCCTGAACAGCCAAGTAAACATTTTCATAAACTGTGAGCCAGGGCAAAAGAGAGTAATTCTGAAACACCACCATGCGGTCTGGCCCAGGAGCTGTAATTGGCTGGCCTTTGAGCTTTACCGAGCCGCTGGTGGGCTGGGTAAAGCCAGAAACCATATTCAGCAGGGTGGTTTTGCCACAGCCGGAATGCCCAACGATGCAAACAAATTCTCCTTCACAGACGCTGAGGTTGATATCGCGCAATACGGGATACTCCCCCTTAGGAGTTGGGTAAGTCTTGCTGACATTCTCAAGGGTTAAGTAGGGCTCTGCGGCTGTGGCTGCTGGGGTAGAGGTTGTCAAGAGAGCAGTCATCGTGGGGTGCTCCAATTCATCGTTTTCTCACAGCTGGGAACATGCTTTTGCCAAGGAAATCTCTAGAGCAACACGGGACGACGATCCCAAGCAACCTCGGCCACGTAGATGTCGTGCTTAATTGCCAGACTGTTGAGGTAAGCCAAGGGATCCTCACCATTAAAAGGGATCCCGTCGAACAATTGAATGGGCTGGCGTTGGTAAGACACATCCAGCCCCAGCTCGCGGGCCGCCGTACTGAAGACTCCCACCTGACACACCCGCTCCACGATCTCTACCCAGTTGCGCGGGAAGGGCAGATCCCCCCAGCGGGCCATTTGCGTCATCATCCACAGATGCTCGGTGCGGCTGGGACGGTTGCCGGCGCCCAGAAAGAAGCGGTGGTGGGCATATTCCCGCATTGGCATGTCTAGGTCACAGAGCAGGCGCTGGGGATCCCCCAGGTGAATGTAGGAAGGATCAGTGCTCAGGTAGGCGCGGCGGCTGAGCAGCTCGCGAATCTCGTCGTGGTGGGCCGGATCTTCACAGTAGCGACAGGCTTCCAGCAACGCTTTCACCAGGGCAATGTGGGTATTGGGATAGGCCCTAGCCCAATCCTCCCGCACCCCCAACACCTTGCCGGGGTGGCCGGGCCAGATTTCCAGATCGGTAGCCACCACAAAACCGCTGCCCTCCAGAGCGGCCCGCAAGTTCCAAGGCTCTCCTACACAGTAGCCGTCGATGTTGCCGGCTGTTAGGTTGGCCACCATCTGGGCCGGGGGCAGGGTTTTCAGCACAACATCGCGATCCGGGTGGATCCCGCCCGCTGCCAGCCAATAGCGCAGCAGCAAGTTGTGCATGGAACTGGGATGCACCACTCCAAAGGTTAGCCGACGGCTGGGGCTATCTAAGATGTAAGCCCTCAACTGGCTCAGCGTGTGGATCCCTTGCTCGTAGAAGCGCCTGTGCAAGGTAATGGCATTGCCGTTGCGGGTCAAGGTAAGGGCAGTCACCACCGGCTGAGGCGGATTGTCCCCGCCGCCCAGAGACATCCACACCGGCATACCGGCAGGCATGAGGGCCGCATCCAAGTAACCTCCCTGGATGCCGTCTTGGATCCCTCGCCAACTGGTTTCCCGCACCAGATTGACTTCTTCCAGGCCGTGTTTGGCAAAAAACCCCCTTTCTTTGGCCACCGCCAGCGGGGCGCAGGCGGTCAGGGGCACAAAGCCAATCTCCAAGTTGATCTTTTCCAAACCGTGCCTAGCCACCACGGTGCTGCGGCGGGCCCGCCACTGCTTGATCCGTTTTTGCTGGTTCAAAAAGTAGATAATCTCGCTGCGATAGCTGTAGTAGCTGGGGTGATTGACCACCTCCAACCGGCGGCGAGGGCGGGGAATATCGATGGTTAAAATATTGCCAATTCGGGATCCCGGCCCGTTGGTCAGCATCACCACCCGATCCGAGAGCAGGACAGCTTCATCCACATCGTGGGTGACCATGAGGGTGGTCACGTGATGTTCTTCGCAGATGCGCATCAACTGCTCCTGCAAATTTCCTCGGGTAAGGGCATCCAAAGCGCCAAAGGGCTCGTCCAACAACAACACCTTGGGCCTTACCGCCAAAGCGCGAGCGATGGCTACCCGCTGCTTCATACCCCCTGACAGTTGCGCTGGGAACTTATCGGCCGCCTGCCGCAAACCAACCAGATCGATATGTTCTTCGACAATCTGCCGACGTTCTGCTGGGGAGTGGTTTTTCAGCACAGCGTCTACTGCCAGGGCAATGTTTTGCCGAACCGTTAGCCAGGGCAAAAGGGAGTAATTCTGAAACACCACCATGCGATCGGGGCCGGGAACGGTGATGGTGTGTCCATCCAAAGCCACGATCCCTCCAGTAGGCAAAGATAACCCCGCCACCATGTTCAACAGGGTGGACTTGCCGCAGCCGGAGTGGCCGATTAAGGAGACAAACTCCCCGCGGTGAATTTGGAGATCGATCCCTTTAAGAGCAATGTATTCCTGCTCCCCAGGTAGACCAAAGGTTTTTTCCACTTGCTCTAGACTAACCAATACAGACACAGCAGACCTCCCCACCTGTGGATAACCTCAACTTGCTCAGCAACTTGACCCCAGACCTAACTCCCAAGCTAAGTGCCGCAAAGGGGTTTTTGTGCGGTCTACTCTTGGAATAACAGCTCTGCAAAAAAGGACTCTAGCGGTTGGCTAGCTTATTTTGCAGGGCAGCCACCAGTCGATCCAAAAGCAAGCCCACCGCCCCAATGTAGATGACAGCAACGATGATCTCAGTTACATAGTTCTGCTGGTAGGCATCCCAGATGAAAAAGCCGATCCCTGGCACGCCAGACATGACAATTTCTGCAGCAATAATCGCCAGCCAGGAGAGGCCGATGCCAACTCGCAAACCTGTGAACATGTAGGGCAAAGCAGAGGGCAACAGCACTTTAAAAAAGAAGTCTATCTTGGAAAGCCTCAACACTCTAGAAACGTTGATGTAGTCTTCCGGAATCTGCCTTACCCCCACTGCTGTGTTAATCAAAATGGGCCAGATAGAGGTGATGAAAATAACAAACAGGGCAGCCGGCTCATTGCGCTGCAAAGCCGCCAAGGAGATGGGCACCCAAGCCAAGGGAGCCACCATGCGCAAAAACTGGAAGATGGGATCCAAAGCGCGGTTGATCCACTCGTTGCTGCCCACCAAGATCCCCAGGGCAATGCCCACCAAGGCAGCGCTGCAGTAGCCAATGGCAACCCTTTGCAGGCTGGCCAAAGTTTGCCGCAGCAGTCCTTGATCGAGGTCGCTATTGTAGTACAGAGGATGCAGGATTAGATAACGGCTGCGCTCATCCATCCAAACCTCCCATGGCCCCGGCAGCCGGATCAGGTTGGCGCTGGACAAAAGTTGCCAGATTAACAAAAATCCCGCAATGCCAACTACGGGAGGGAGGATCTGATCCCGATACTTGGCAAAGTCGAACTTGGCCGTTGAAGACTTTGGCGGAGAAGGAAGTGTCGTCGTCATGGCTCCTAGAGAGGATAGGGTTTTACAAAGTGCTGGCAACAGAGCACGAACTTGGATCAGCTTTGCCTCTTCCTTGGACGGGCAAACATAAGGACTGCAAGCTCGACAAAACTCTCACAACAATCAGCAAAATCAGCACCCCCATCGCTATCGAGAGGATAAGCTTGTCCCAGCAGGGCTGGGCCGGTCTCTCGAAGCAGGGATCCCTGGAGTATTCCCGCGGAACGTGAAGTAGAGCCAACATGGCCGATCCTCACCCCAGCGTTTAGAATTCTTCATCAGAACTCTTCAAAAGGCGCAAGGCTAACAGTTTAACTCGAGGGGAGCGGGCAGCTTGGCCCAGCTTTTTTTAACTCAATAGAATCCCGCAAATGGGCTAGATCTCTGCTACACAAGAAGCACGTCTATGTTGACCTGAGCCGAGACTAGGCCCTCTTGATTTTCAGGCTGTTCAAGTAGGCCTGGGGATCTTGAGGGTCAAACACCACCCCATCGAAGAAACGCTCCGTTCCCCGCGAAGTGCTGGTGGGAATGTTCTTCACTCCCAAAGCCTGAGCCGCCTCCCGCCAGAGATCTTCGCGGTTGACCTCATCCACCAGACGGCGGGCAGTATCCAGATCCTTGAGGAAGCGGGCGTGGAAGCCCCAACGCAGCGATTCGGTCAAGAACCACAGGTCATGGCTCTTGTAGGGATAAGAAACGCTGCCCCGCCCATCTTCCCAGTACAGGGGCCCGGCGTTGAAATCTTGAACCGCCGGCTTGCCGTCTCCCAGGTCATACTTGCCCTGGAAAGGAGGCGTGAGAACCTTGGCCGGCACGTTGAGATAGGCGCGCCCCGAGAGAATGCGCACCAACTCTTCACGGTTGGCCGGATCGTCGCACCATTGCTGCGCTTCCATGACCGCCATCAGGACAGAGCGGGTGGCTTTGGGGTTTTTTTCCACCCAGTCGGCACGAATGGCCAGGTATTCCTCGGGGTGAAAAGGCCAAATCTGCTGCGTGAGGGCTGCCATAAAGCCGATCCCATCGGCCACAATTCGGTAGGGCCAGGGATCCCCGGTGCTGAAAGCATCCATGGTGCCATTGCGCATCCCCTGCACCGTTTCAGCCGAGGGCACTGTCAATAGCTCAATGTCTTGATCCGGATCTACGCCCCCCGCGGCCAGCCAGTAGCGGATCCAAAAATCTTGATTGGCGTTGGGAAAAGTGTAGGCAGCTTTGAACTTGCGTCCTTTGGTGGCGCTGAAATTTTTGATGTAGTCCGCAGCTCCGGAAACATCCAGCCCCAGACTCTTGCCGGCGTGCATTCCCGCAATGGCAATCCCGTTGCCTTGGGTGTTTAACTGACACAGAACCGCCATGCGCACCGGTTGGTTGTTGGTGATGGCGCCGATGTGGATCAGATGGGGCATCGGCATCTGCCACTGGCCGCCGTCAATCCCCCCACCCGCCGAGCCGATCACCACATTGTCCCTCGCTGCCGGCCAACTGGCCTGCTTCAGCAGTTCTACGCCGGTCATGCCGTGCTTGGCGAAAAAGCCCTTCTCCTTGGCGATGATCAGGGGGGCAGCCTCCACAATTGGAATAAAACCTAGCCTGAGGTTAGGGGTTTCCGGGCCGCTGGCTTGGGCAACCCAGTAGCCCCTCCTGGCCCGTGCTAGGCCGCCACCCACAAGCCCACCCACTGTGACTGCACCAGCAGACAACAAAAAGTTGCGACGTGATGTCATGATCACCTCATCTCCGAGAGAAGAAAATATGTGCATGCCAAGGGAAGCCTTTCTAGGGCAAGCCGCTAGACCGACGGATTTCCCTCGTAAAGAAATCCTTAAATCTCAGCTTGGTTGACATCCTAAAAGCAGACAGGCATAGAAACAATACAATCATTCTTTTGGTACTCATAGGTATTTTTCTATCCTCTAGGGATTCTCGAGGGAGTTGCTCTCCAGGGGCAAGGTGCCCTAAGCAAAACGGCTTAGCGGATGGGGGATCCCTGCCCCATGCCGGCTATCACTGGGACGGCTGTGCCGAGCCGTTTTTTGAAGGTTGGTAGAGCCGTGTCACCTTGCCCAGGGATCCCTCCCTCAGCTTTGCCTTCATGTACGCCACTGATCCCAAGCAAAGAGGTATGGCACAGGTGTTGGGGTCCGACGAGAGGCTAGAGGGGCGCACCTTCCCCAAGCTGCGGTGCTTCTGTGGGCCAGTTCAACCCCCCTGGCCTTAGGGCACGTAGGGATCCCAGGCCACAGCCCTGGGAGTCTGGTCTGCCCCTCAAGGGGGAGAGAAGTTCCAGGATCCTGGGCCAGGACATTGGTGAACGTGGGCGGATACCTACACCGCTGTTGAACTTTCCTGTGCTACAATGCTTAAGCCGCGTTAGATGTCCCTCTCTAGCGTGGTTAGGTGAACTCTTGCGCCTGTAGCTCAGTGGACTAGAGCACGTGGCTACGGACCACGCGGTCGGGAGTTCAAATCTCTCCAGGCGCGTTCTAGGCCCAGATGATTCTTCGTCTGGGGTGTTTACCATACCGTGGTTGGCCTGAATCCTGTGTTAGGATCAGGCCTATCAGGTCCGCCTTGATGCAGGCGTAGGGAGCCCGAGGATCATGTTTGAACGCTTTACGGAAAAGGCCATCAAGGTGATCATGCTGGCCCAAGAGGAGGCCAGACGGCTAGGTCACAATTTTGTTGGCACTGAGCAAATTTTGTTGGGGTTAATTGGTGAGGGCACGGGGATTGCCGCCAAGGTCCTCAAGTCCATGGGAGTCAACTTAAAAGACGCCCGAATTGAGGTCGAAAAAATTATCGGCCGAGGATCTGGCTTTGTGGCTGTCGAGATCCCCTTTACTCCCCGGGCCAAGCGAGTGCTGGAGCTCTCCCTAGAAGAGGCACGCCAGCTTGGCCACAACTACATTGGCACTGAGCACCTACTGCTGGGCTTGATCCGAGAAGGGGAGGGAGTAGCTGCTCGAGTTCTGGAAAACCTAGGGGTGGATCTGGCCAAAGTGCGCACCCAAGTCATCCGCATGCTGGGCGAAACCGCCGAAGTAACAGCAGGGGGTGGCTCCTCCAGCCGCACTAAGACACCCACCCTGGATGAGTTTGGTACCAACCTGACCCAGCTGGCTCAGGAAGGGAAGCTGGATCCGGTGGTGGGTCGGACGCGGGAGATCGAGCGGGTAATCCAGATCTTGGGCCGCCGTACCAAGAACAACCCTGTCCTCATTGGTGAGCCAGGGGTGGGCAAAACTGCCATTGCCGAAGGTTTGGCCCAGCGCATTGTGCAAGGCGATGTGCCTGACATCTTGGCCGACAAGCGAGTAATCAGCTTGGATATCGGCCTGCTGGTGGCTGGCACCAAGTACCGCGGCGAGTTTGAAGAGCGCCTCAAGAAAATCATGGATGAGATCCGCAACGCTGGCAACATCATCCTGGTCATCGATGAGGTGCACACGCTGATTGGAGCCGGGGCGGCGGAGGGTGCCATCGATGCTGCCAACATCCTTAAGCCTGCCTTGGCCCGCGGCGAGCTGCAGTGCATTGGTGCCACCACGCTGGATGAGTACCGTAAGCACATTGAGCGGGATCCCGCTCTAGAGCGCCGCTTCCAGCCCATCATGGTGGGCGAGCCGAGTGTAGCTGAGACCATTGAGATTCTCTATGGCCTGCGGGAGCGCTATGAGCAGCACCACAAGCTGAGGATCTCCGATGCCGCTCTGGAAGCGGCGGCCAAGTTGGCCGATCAGTACATCTCCGACCGGTTCTTGCCGGACAAGGCTATTGACCTCATCGACGAAGCAGCTTCGCGGGTGCGCCTGATCAATTCCCAACTGCCGCCAGCAGCGCGAGAGCTCGATCAGGAGCTGCGGCGGGTTCTCAGGGAAAAAGATGCCGCAGTGCGAGCCCAGGACTTCGACAGGGCAGGTGAGCTGCGGGATCGGGAGATGGAGATCAGGCAGCAGATCCGCGCCATCGCAGCGGCCAAGAAAGCCGAAGACAGCAGCCGCACGGAGATGCCAGAGGTCACCGAGGAAGATGTGGCCCAGGTGGTGAGCGCCTGGACAGGGGTGCCGGTGGCCAAGCTCACCGAGAGTGAATCGGAGAAGCTGCTGCATATGGAGGAGACCCTGCACCAGCGCATCGTCGGTCAAGATGAGGCGGTGCGGGCCATCTCTCGCGCTATTCGTCGCGCTCGCGTGGGGCTGAAAAATCCCAATCGCCCCATCGCTAGCTTCATCTTCTGCGGCCCAACTGGGGTGGGCAAAACTGAGCTGACCAAGGCCTTGGCAGCCTACTTCTTCGGCTCCGAGTCGGCCATGATCCGCCTCGACATGTCGGAGTACATGGAGCGGCACACGGTCAGCAAGCTAATTGGATCCCCGCCCGGCTATGTGGGCTACAACGAGGGAGGCCAGCTCACGGAAGCGGTGCGGCGGCGCCCTTACACGGTGGTGCTTTTTGACGAGATTGAGAAAGCCCACCCGGACGTGTTTAACCTGCTGCTGCAGATTCTCGAAGATGGCCGCCTGACAGATGCCAAAGGTCGCACGGTGGACTTCAAGAACACGTTGATCGTGATGACCTCTAATATTGGCTCCAGGGTCATCGAGAAGGGTGGCGGCAGCCTCGGCTTCGAGTTCAATGCCAACGAGGAAGAGGCCAACTACAACCGCATCCGCAACCTGGTGCACGAAGAGCTGAAGCAGTACTTCCGCCCCGAGTTCCTCAACCGGGTGGACGAGGTTATCGTCTTCCGGCAACTGACTAAGGACGAGGTGAAGCAGATCGCCGACATCCTGCTCAAGGAAGTGTTCGACCGCATGAAGGAGAAGAAAATTCACCTCACGGTCAGCGATCGCTTCAAAGACCTGCTGGTGGAGGAGGGCTACAACCCCAGTTACGGGGCACGTCCGCTGCGCCGGGCCATCCAGCGCCTGTTGGAAGACCTGCTGGCAGAGGAGATCTTGACTGGCCGCGTCAAAGAGGGATCCGAAGTCCTCATCGACGTGGACGAGGAGCGCAAGCCCAAGGTGCTGGTCACGCAGGCAGAGCCGGTGCTCTTGCCACAGGGAGCTGAGTAATCGGTAGCTTGGGCTTCGGCTCTGGTTACCGGACAAGGGATCCGTTGCCGCTCCCGGATCCCTTGTTCCTAACTTCCACTCTTTATCCTTAAGTCAAGGGATTGGCTCTAGGAGAACTCTGGCATGGTGCAATCTACTTACTACTACTACGGCGGCGCTCCGGTTCGGACACCGCCCCCTGATTTGGCTTCCCTGCTGCTCCAGGAGCGCATTGTCTACCTGGGTCTACCTCTAGCGGAAGAGTCGAATGCCAACGTTACCAAGCTAATCATTGAGCAACTGCTGTATTTGCAGTACGAGGATCGGGAAAAGCCGATCAAGATGTACATCAACTCGACAGGCACCTACAACTATGACACGGCAGCGTTTGCTATTCTGGACACCATGAACTACATCAAGCCGCCAGTGCATACCATCTGTATTGGCAATGCTGTTGGCATGGCGGCCATGCTGTTAGCAGCGGGTGCCAAGGGGTTTCGGGCCAGTCTACCCAACGCCACGATTGTGCTGCACCAGCCCTACGGAGGCACACGTGGACAGGCCAGCGACATTGAAATTCGTACCCGTGAGATTCTAACCCTCCGCAACATGATGCTGGAGGAACTCTCCCGCAGCACAGGACAGCCTGTGGAGCGCCTTAAAAAGGATACGGAGCGGCTGTTTTTCATGACACCGGAAGAGGCCAAGGCCTACGGCCTCATTGACCAGGTGCTGACCAGTTCCAAAGGCTTGCCAAAGCTGGCAGCAGCCAAAAACTAAGGTGGAGGGATCCGTCGATGGCTCAAGTTCCGGTGTAGAGATTCTTACTGCAAAATTGCTCAGCCTTTTCCCCCGGCCGAGGTTGGAGCTTGGAAGACCTGCGCTGTACTGGGTTGGCGGCCAACAACGAGGTCAAGACTAGCTCCAAGGGAGTGGTTTCCTTGGTTTTGCCCCAGCTAGACTTAAAGGCGGGAGCAGTTTTGCAAGTATGCCATTCTGGGTAGTTGTGCTAGGAGATCTTCATGCCGATTGGAGTGCCTCGCGTTCCCTACCGTTTGCCCGGTGAGCCTTACACCCAGTGGATTAGCCTTGATGATCGCCTCTACCAGGAGCGAATCCTGTTTATTGGCGAGCCGATTGATGACAGCTTGGCCAATACCATTGTGGGGGTGATGCTCTACCTCAATTCCCAGGATCCCCAAAAAGATATTGTGATGTACATCAACTCCCCCGGTGGCTCTGTAACAGCGGGGATGGCTATTTATGACACCATGAACCACGTCAAGCCGGACATTGTGACTGTCTGCGTGGGCCAAGCGGCTTCAATGGCGGCCTTTTTGCTGGCTGCCGGCACCAAGGGAAAACGCTTTGCCCTACCTCATGCTCGCATCATGTTGCACCAGCCTTCGCTGGGACTGATCCAAGGCCAAGCCAGCGACATTGAAATTCGCGCCCGCGAAACACTGCGGGTCAAACGCCGCATGAACGAGCTCTTGGCGCAAATGACTGGCCAGCCCCTGGAGAAAATTGAGCGGGACGTGGAGCGAGATTTCTACCTCTCGGCTACAGAAGCCCAGGCTTATGGAATCGTTGACCGGGTAATCCAGGAGCGCTCGGAAGCTGTGGCTAGCTAACCTAGCCAGGCAGCAGTCTGCTCCCGAGAGGCCAAGAAGGCCAGGAAAAGGGGTGGGATGAGCCGACAGTTCTGGAGGGTGGGACTGGGTAGCTGCGTCGGCTTGTTGCTGCTTGGGCTAGATCCCTGCGGCCCAGCCTGGTCGTTACCCCCGGCTTCTGAGATCCCAGAGGAGGTGTTGCGGGCCCAGCCCAGCCTGGACACCCGCTCACCAGTTGATAACCAACCCCTCTCTGCCACTGAAGCGCAGGAGTTGCAGGCGCAGCTGGCAACTCGTCCCGCTACGGGATCAGTTTCGCCAAGGGTGGAGCGCCTGATCTTTTTACTCAAGCTGCGCAAAGGGGTTCGCGACTTGTTTCCCTTTTTGCTCCCCTAACTATTTCCAAAGGCGGGGCGGGATCCCTTTCTGGTAGCGGTAGGGGCCGGCGCGGGATCCCCAAGTTTGTTGACCACTGGTGGCGTCAAAGCCGCGATCCCAGGTGATGAATTCCTGGGCCGTGAGGTCAAATTCAATATGGATATAGGTGCTGTCGCCGGGGTTAAGGCGACAGGCTCCCCCGGGCAGCATCTCGCCGTGAAAGCAGCCTGGGTGTTTCTCCACCAAAATACGACAGCCGGGCAAGTGCTCCAGGTCGGACAACGAAAGCTGCGCCAAGCGCTGCGGCTCCTGGGAGGCGCCTGCCCAAGCTGCTTGATCCCGTAACTTATAGTTCTCAATCCGCAAGGGATCGGCCAACACCTGCAGCACTCGGCTGCGGTAAAATCGGCCCGGTGTGTGCTCGTTAAATTGCTCGGTAAAAAAGCCGATTCCTTCTGAAAAGAGGTGGGGAAGGCGCACGTACCAAAGGCTCACCGGCACAAACCACACGGGCTCTGCCATTGCTTGGGCGCGGTTGCTATAGTAACCTTCCAGCCAATCGGCAAAAGTATTGAGGTCGGAATTGGAAGTTGCCGCAGCAGAGGTTGTCATATGCAGGAAGGAGGGTTGCCTGTCTACAGGATTTCTCGATCCTACGCTTATTCCATCGATCGGAGGGAGAAGGGAGTTGAGGATCGGCGCAACCAGAGGGCTCAGCGTTGAGGAGTTTGCTCTGCTGAAAGCAATTTTTCTTCTACTATAGAAAGCTATGGCAAAACTCACCCCCAGCTCCAGCTACAGCATTGCCCTACGCCTACGTCTGCCCAACCAGCCGGGGGCGCTGGCCCGTGTTACCCAAGCCATTGCCGAGGTGGGAGGCAGCCTCAGCCAGATTGACCTTATCCACCAATCGGCAGCCGAAACGGTACGGGAAATCTGCGTGGATGCCGTTAGCAGCGAGCACGCCCAGCAAATTCACGCTGCTGTTGCCTCTTTGCCCAACGTGAAGGTGGAGCGGGTGGTGGATCGCACCTTTGAGCTGCACCGGGGAGGAAAGCTACAGGTGGTGGCCAAAAGCCCCCTGGAGAGCGCCGCCGATCTGGCCATGGCCTATACCCCGGGTGTGGGTCGGGTGGCCCTGGAGATTGCCGCCGATCCCAGTGCTGTCTATGAATACACCATCAAAGGCAATTGCGTTGGCATTGTTACTGACGGCAGCGCCGTGCTGGGCCTGGGAAATATCGGCCCAGAGGCCGCTCTGCCGGTGATGGAGGGGAAGGCAGCTCTGTTTAAGCGCTTTGCCGATATCGATGCTTTCCCCCTCTGCCTGGCTACCCAGGATGTGGGAGAAATCGTGGAGACAGTGGTGCGCCTGGCGCCGGGGTTTGGCGGCTTTAACCTGGAGGACATCAGCGCCCCCCGCTGCTTTGCCATCGAGTCCCAGCTCAAGGCCCGTCTCAGCCTGCCAGTGTTTCACGACGATCAACACGGCACGGCCATTGTCGTGCTGGCGGCATTGCTGAATGCTTTGAAGGTGGTCAAAAAAAGCCTAGACGAGGTGCGCATTGTCCTCAACGGCGCAGGAGCAGCCGGGATTGCGGTAACGCAACTGCTGCGGCGGGCTGGGGCAGCCCATATCGTGGTCTGTGACCGCCAAGGGATCCTCAGCCGCTCCCGCACCGACCTCACCCCCGAGAAAGCTGCCATTGCCGTTGAGAAGAGTGGATCCCTGGCAGATGCCTTGGTGGGGGCAGATGTGTTCATTGGGGTGAGCGTGGCCAATGCCTTGACCCCAGAGATGGTGGAAAAAATGGCGCTGGATCCCATTGTCTTTGCTCTAGCCAACCCGGTGCCAGAGATTCAGCCGGAGGTGGTGAGCGATCGGGTGGCGGTGATGGCCACCGGGCGCAGCGACTACCCCAACCAGATCAACAATGTGTTGGCCTTTCCGGGGGTATTTCGCGGTGCTCTGGATTGCCGCGCCAAGCAGATCAACATCGAGATGTGCCTGGCTGCCGCCCAGGCCATCGCCAATTTGATCCCACCTGAAGATTTGGATCCCCAGTGGATCATTCCCTCCGTCTTCGACGGGCGGGTAGTTCCCCAGGTGGCTGCCGCCGTGATCCAGGCTGCCCGCCAAACAGGAGTGGCCGGGATCCCTTGAGGGTTGCCCAGGCGGCCCTCCTTTAGGGCAACTGTGGGCAACGAAGAAGTTGCGGGCAGACAGTCCGTTGGCGGAGGAAAACCTTACCAAAAGCGGGTGAAAGGCAGCATCCGCTTGTATCAGTGGTCTGCAGGCTCCTAAAGCGTCAACCCCTTAGGGTAGCAAACCATTGCAACTGCAATTTATTCACGTCCTAGCACTGCGCGGAAGCAAGCTGGCAGTGCAGGGAAGATCTCAACATACCGAGCATCAATTTTGTCGGAAATGGCCTGGGGGACGCTTTAGAGCAGCAAATGCGGCAACGTTGAAGTCTACTTTCTTTTTTGGATCCCTTGTAACTTAACAACCCTTCAAGCTTTCTTCCTTCTTTGTGTAGTATTTTGTGCAGACCTCACTGACTTCATCGATTACCCTGAGTTTTAGGTTTCTGATCACTCAGCACTCCCAATGGACATACGTAAGCCGCTCTACGTCCACATCGTCACCACGCTCACCGCTGCTAGCATTGCCGCTTTGCCTCAGTCTGACCTCGGCAGAGCCCTCAGAGTGGCTCTGGTGGTTGGAGCCGGGAACGCAGTAGCCTCGAGGGTTGCTTGGTCTTCTGCCCGAGACAGGGATCGGCGAGTGCAAAGCCTCCAAGCAGAGATTGAAGAGCTACAGGACCAGTCTG
>NZ_JANSIV010000133.1:18952-22976 GCF_047502705.1 Synechococcus sp. H70.1 | reverse complement strand
GGTTTTTGTGTTTAAGACACTGAAATCCGCCCCCCCGAGCCCGCTGCGGGAGGGGGGAGGGGGGCCGTCGATTGCGGCACCGCCACCACCGGTAGGTTTGGGGAAGTTTCGGCTGGCTTGGCCGTCGCCGGCTGGGGATCCCTGCCGCTGCCGGGAGCCGGGGGAGCGCTGGGCAGCGTCAGGCCGCCGGCAGCAATGGGTGGCCGGGCGCTGCTGGGCAGGGCAGCAACCGTGGTTTGGCCCGCTAGATCCAGCTCCCCTTTGGTTTTGCCCGCCAGTTGGTTGCCGTTGGCGTTGAGGCGCAGGCCGCGGGTGGCGTTGTGGATGTCGTACTGGCCGTTGCCCTCAAAAATGTTGTTGCCGGGATCCGAGGCCGTGCCCAGATCGGGCTGGGCGTTGGTGATAGCTGTCAGGCCAGTCTCTAGGTTGCGGGCAATGAGATTGTTGCGCAAGATGGGCCGAGCGCTGCCGCCAACCACAATGCCGGTGCGGTTTTGCAGGATGCGGTTATTGCGCACCATCGGCGCCGAGCGCTGGTCGATGGTGAGGCCAAAGCCGGTCTCTTGGAAGAGGTTGTTGACAATGGTGGGCTGGGAGGTACCCAAGACAGAGATGCCGTTGGCCCCATTCTTGTAGAAGCGGTTGCCCTCTATCCAGGGGTTGGAGGCGCCGGCAATGAGAATGCCGTCGTGGATGCTGCCCACAAAGCTGTTGTTGAGAATGCGGGGGGAAGCCGATTCTATCCAGAGGGCATAGCCGCGCCGCCCCTGGTTGCGCAGGGTAACCCCGCGCACCTCTGAGCCGCTCTCGGCCACCAGGGCAACATTTTGCCGGGCCAAGGTCGGGCTCATGTAGGTGCCGCCGCCATCGATCAGGTAGCCCTCCCCTAGGGTGGACTCGTCCCCGCGCAAGATAAGGCCAGCTTTGAGGCGGATGGGGAAGACTTCGCCGCTTTCTGCGCTGTAGATCCCTGGCAGCAGCTGGATGATGCTGCCTGCTGGTGCTCGTCCAATGGCATGGGTGATGGTCTTGAAGGGGTTGTTGCGGGATCCATCCCCTTGGGTATCGCTGCCATTGGCGGCATCGACAAAAATGACAGGTCGGTCATCCGGCAGCGGCGGCGCCTGAGGCAGGGCCTGTTTCTCCACAAGGCTGGTGTCTAGGGAAGTCTGTGCCCAGCCAGGATCAAACTTCGCTGCCAGCAGCAAGGTGGTGCTCAGGAGGAAGGAAGCGGCTAGCCGCGTCAGCATTGTGGAACCCTGCGGCTGCAACCGCAAGTCAGGCAGGGCTGCTGTAAATTGGTGTTTGCCGGATTTCTGCAGACAAATCATAGGGCTCATTCTTCCACCAGGCTGGGCGAGAGAAGGAAGGAGGGTCGAGGTTATCCTACCAAACCTGACAGGCGGGATCCTGCCCTCTTCCCCAACCCCAGATACGGACTGACGCAAGCTTTTTTCGCAGATCTAACGCTACCCCTAGAGTATACCCTTGCCATGACCGAAGAAGCCCTTGCCCGCGAAGGCTCCTCCCAAGAGTTGCCCCTGGCTTCCCTCTCCTCTGGGCGCCCCCTGCTTAACCTGCTGCTGTTGGGGATCCCGGCGGGGCTGCTGGCGCTGGCGGAGTTGACGGGGCAGCCGGTTTTGGGCTGGGGGGCAGTGCTGGCTTGGCTGGGCTTGGCCGGCTGGTGGGGGCAGCCGCTTTGGGTGCAGATTGGGCGCGACCTCTGGCAGTGGCTAGCCACCTGGCCCAGCCTGGGATGGGCGGCGGCAGCCCTCAGCTTGGCCGTGGCAGGGGCAGTGGTCTGGGGTGGGGTTCTCTCAACCCTGCGATCCCTGAGCTGGGAGGCGATTGGGGCTTTGGGGGAGGTGTTTGGCGCTACCGGGCAGATCCTCATCGCTCTCCTGGCCGCCTATATTGCCTGGCGGCAGTACGTCATCTCCCGCGACCTCACCATCCAGCAGAACACCATCACCCAGCAGCAGACCATCGACGCCTACTTCGAGGGCATTTCCAACCTGGTTCTCTCCCCTGACGGGCAGTTGGACGACTGGCCCCTGGAGCGGGCCATTGCGGCCGGGCGCACGGCGGCCATCTTGAACGGCGTGGATCGCTTTGGCAAAGCCAAGATCCTGCGCTTCCTCTCCACCGCTAACTTGCTTAGCCCCCTGCGCCGCGACGAACACCTGGGCCGGCCCATTTTGGACGGCAAAGGCGGCTACCAGCGGGATCGCGTCAATGGTATCCGCGTGGTTAACCTGGGCACCATGCTGGAAGGGGCCGACCTACATGGCACCCTGTTGCGGGGGGTGGATTTCAGTGAAGCCAGCCTGGAAGGAGCTGACCTGCGGGGTTGCGATCTTAGCCACACCAACCTCTGTGGAACCAATCTGCGCAATGCCGACCTGCGCGGGGCCGATCTCTACCGCGCTTTGCTGTTTGTGGGATCCTTCCAGACGGCCTCTCCCGCCCAGCCAGGGCAAAAGCCCGATTTCAAAACAGGAGCCTACACCGGCGCCATCGTGGCGGGAGCAGATTTCCGCGGCGCCCGTCGCCTTTCTCCTGAGCAGCGCGCTTACCTAGCCGCCTGGGGGGCCAAACTGGATCCCGGCCCTTCACCCCCCAATTCCCGCTTGGATCCCGGCGGCAACAGCGAGCCCTTACCTCCTCCTGGCGAGCCGCCAGCCTCCCTGAAGCCCCGCTCCAGAGCCAATGGCCAGCAAGTTTAACGCCAGCGCTGCTGGGATCATTGCAGTAGGGGCTGGGGGTGGGGGCCTGCCGGCGAGTTGTTCACGCTAGCTTGAAATAGCCCCCATCCCTCAACTTTTGCCCATGGCCCGCTTGTTCACCAAGTTCTGGCTGCTGGAGCGCTACCTGTTTGGACAGATGCTCACCCCCCTTTTGGCCGGCCTTGCTGGAGGAACCCTGCTGCTTTTGGCGGGCCGGCTCTTTACCCTCGCCGAGCGGCTGGTTGAGGGATCCGTGCCCCCCCTGACGGTGCTGCAGCTCTTGATGTTGGATCTGCCGGAGATGGTGGTGCTGGGCATGCCCATTGCCGCTTTTTTTGCCACCCTACTCACCTTGGGCAACCTAAGCGGCAACAGCGAGATTACCGCCATGCGGGCAGCCGGGATCCCGTTTACGCGCATTTTTCGTCCCCTGTTGCTGGTGGGACTGCTCCTGAGCCTGAGCGCTTTTTTAATCAGCAACGTCCTCCTGCCGGCCAGCAAACGGGAAATCCGCCGCATTGACCAGCAGGCGCTCCTGGCCCAGGCTACAAGCCCGGTCCAATACGACGTCTTCTTCAAAACCACTGCCGTTGGCGGGACGGAGTCCCTAGACAACCTCTGGTTTTTCATTCGCCAGGTGGATCCGCGGCTGAATACCATGCAGGATGTCACTATCCTGCGGGTGGATCCCCTGCCAGGGGGCAAGTACCGGTTGGCGGAAGTGACCCTGGCGGCCCAGGCAGTGTGGAACGGCCTGGACTGGACCCTCAGCGAAGGGGTGACTCACCACTACGGCCCGGACGGCCTCAGCCTGGCCGAAGAGCCCTTCGACCGCAAGCCACTGGCGGTCTCCCAAGATCTGGCCGCCCTGTTGCAGCCGCCAGTTCCCCCCAACGAGCTCAGCCTACCAGAGCTGGCGGAGCGCATCTCCCGCTTGGCCCGCTCCAACCTCGATACCCAGGCGCTGCGCACCGAGTTCCACATGCGCTTTTCCCTGCCTCTAGCCAGCTTCTTTGCCGTGCTGATTTCCCTTCCCCTAGGATCCAGCACCGCTCGCCGTGTGGGCCGCTACGGCGGCGCCGTCTTGGGGATCCTGCTGGTGTTTGCCTACTACGTGGTGCTGAGCGTATCGCGCAGCCTGGGAGAAGCAGGAGCCCTTCCCCCTTGGGTGGCAGCCTGGAGCTTTAACCTCCTCTTTGGCGGCCTTGGCCTACTACTGTTGGCCCGTTTCTTGCGCTAGGGAGGTCGGCTTCAAGGAACAGCTGGTGCCCTAGAAAGCGCAGCAGTTATGCCCAGGG
>NZ_JANSIV010000133.1:11431-18852 GCF_047502705.1 Synechococcus sp. H70.1 | reverse complement strand
CCCCCCTCTGCGAAGGCGTCGTCCCTCCAGGAGCAGACACGGGATGACCCAGATTCCGGCAACGCCTTGTCTACCTGCGGGGAGGGCTGTATCCCGACACTGACCTTGTCGGTGCGGAGATTCAAGCTTTCCCCAAGAGAGCCAACTCTCCCCTGGCTGTGCCTCAAGCCTGCAGCTTCTTCCAGCGGCAATCGCTGCTGTGGAAGGGCGAGGGCTGCTGCCCCTTGGAGAGAGACGCCATGGGATGGGCAAGCGCAATCCCTTTTGGTTGGTAAGGCTGCCCTTGCCAGCTTTGTCCTTCCTTGCCGCGGCCCTACCTGCGAGCTACCAGGTAGGCCTCTTTGACGCTTTAGGCAGGGATCCCGGGCATTTTTCTGCCATAATATTTGGAGACGGGATGTAGCGCAGCTTGGTAGCGCATCTGCTTTGGGAGCAGAGGGCCGCAGGTTCAAATCCTGTCATCCCGATGAGGCTGGCAAAGGGAGCAAAGGGGGTTGCAGGGATCTCAGCCGGCTAGCTCCCATCCCAGGCAAGCTTGCATCACCTGGCCCAAGAGGTACAGGGAGCCGCAAATTACCCCAGGCGGCTCCCCAGGCTCAGCAGGCTGCTGCAACTGGGCTTGCAAAGCAGCAAGATCTGGCAGGGCCTGGGCAAGGCGGAGATGGGGCTGGAGGGTCTGGGCGAGGTGGGCCAATTCTTGGGGATCCGTTCCTGCATGGCCAAGGATGGGCAGGGCCCAAAAGCGATCCCCCGGTCGCAGCAGGGCAGCAAGAATACCCTTGACATCTTTAGTCGTGAGAATGCCCATGTACCAGGTGAGGGGGCCGGGCTGATGCTGGTCTAGGTAGCGGCGCAGGGCTTGGGCGGCTGGCAAATTATGGGCTCCATCCAGGAGCAGCTGGCGGGATCCAATCTGCACCCGCTGGAGGCGACCCGGCCAACGGGTGAGGGCAAATCCTTCTTTGACAGCAACATCGGGGATCCGCCAGCCTTGTTCCTGCAGGGTCTCCACAACGGCCAGGGCTACCGCCCCATTGATCAGTTGTACCTCGCCGGCAAGGGGCAGGGTCAGCACCTGATCCCGCCAGCGGACAGTCTGAGGACCGGACCACTGCAGGGGCTCCACCACTCGCAGGGGACTGCCCAGCTGCGCTGCCTTGGCCTGGATGACAGCCATCACCTCGGGGGGTTGGGGCGCGCACACCACGGGGATCCCTGGCTTGAGGATGCCGGCCTTTTCGGCGGCAATCTGCTCTAGGCTATTGCCCAGGCGTTGCCAATGATCCCAGCCAATGGAGGTAATGGCGGTTACCACCGACTTGATTCCAGCGTTGGTGGCATCCAGTCGCCCCCCGAGGCCCACCTCCATCACGGCCACCTCCACCTTTTGCTGGCGGAAGTATAGCCAGGCAGCAGCAGTGATGGCCTCAAACTGCGTTGGAGAAGCCTCGCCAGGAGCATAGGTTTGCAGACAGTCCCGCACTTGGGCCAAGGCTTGGCTCCAGTCGTTGGCGGAAATGTACTCCCCATTGAGCCAGATCCGCTCGCGCCAATCCACCAAATGGGGAGAGGTGTAGCGGCCCACCCGGTAGCCTGCCGCCCACAGCACGTGGCTAACCCAGGCACAGACGGAGCCCTTGCCATTGGTGCCAGCCACGTGGATGGCCGGGATCCCCGCCTGCGGCTGGCCCAGCCGCTGCAGCAAAACCTGCATGCGCTCCAGACTGAGATCTACACCAAACCGGCCTAGTGACTCCAAAAAGGCCGGCCAACTCCAGTCGGAGATCATCTGAGGCCTTAGGGACAACTCACTTTGGCTCAAGCCAACCCTCCGTCTTGCTAGCTAGGAAAAGCGGGGCTTGGGGATTGCTAGAGGTTCACCACAAAAGCGTCACGAATGCCCGGCTGCTTGAGCACCTCTTCTAGGAGTCCATCCGGCAGGGGATCATCTAGGCTGAGCACCATCACCGCATCGCCGCGGATGATCTTGCGGCCCACCTGCATGCTGGCGATGTTAACGTTGTAGGCTCCCAGCAGGGTGCCAATCCGGCCGATGATCCCCGGCATATCTCGGTGCAACGTCATGAGCATGTTGGCCGAAGGCGGCACATTGACTGGGAACTCGTCGATCTGGGTAATGCGTACCTCCCGCTCCCCAATGAGGGCCCCTGAAACCGAACGCACCCCGTTGGGGCCGTGGGCAATCAAGGTCAGGGAGCCGGAGTAATCCCTTACCGAGGGATCCCGGGTTTCCACTACGCGAATGCCCCGCTCCTTGGCCTCAATGGAAGCGTTGACGTAGTTAACCCGCTCCCGCAAAGCTAGCGTCAAGAGCCCCTTGAGTGCGGCGATGACAATTGGCCGGCTGTCTTTCTCAGCCAGGGATCCCTGCAGGCGGATCTCCAACTGGCTAACCCGATCCCCCGCTAACTGACCCACCAGGTTGCCCAGCGTTTCAGCTAACTCGAGGTAGGGCTTGAGGTTTTGCAGCACCTCCGCCTGCAGGCCGGGAATGTTCACAGCAGAACGAGCAGGCAGCCCCAACAACACATCGCGGATCTGCTCGGCCACATCAATGGCCACATTAATCTGCGCCTCCTCAGTGGAGGCCCCCAGGTGAGGGGTCAGCAAGATCTCTTTGCCCAAGGAAAGCAGAGGTGAATCTTTGCTAAGGGGCTCTTCAGCAAACACATCTAGGGCCGCTCCGGCAATTTGGCCAGATTTGAGGGCTTCGTAAAGAGCCTGCTCATCCACCAGGCCACCACGTGCACAGTTAATCAGCCGGGCGGTCGGCTTCATCAGGCGGAAGGTTTCAGCGTTAAACAGGTTAGTGGTCTCAGGGGTCTTGGGAACATGCAAGGTAATGTAGTCTGACTCCTGCACCAGGGTGGTGAAATCGACCAGGCGCACCCCCAGTTGCTCCGCCCGCTCGACGGAAATATAGGGATCGTAGGCCAAAAGCCGCATCCCCATTGCTTTAGCAATCTGGGCTACATGGGAGCCAATCCGGCCTAGGCCAACGATACCCAGGGTCTTTTTGTAAACCTCTACCCCCACAAACTCCTGCCGCTTCCATTGGCCCGCTTTCAGGGAGGCATTGGCATCGGCAATGTGGCGCGAGAGGGCCATCATCAAGGCAATAGTGTGCTCGGCGGCAGCAATGGTATTGCCCTCAGGGGAGTTGACCACTAGGATCCCGGCCTTGGTGGCAGCAGCCACGTCGATGTTGTCCACCCCTACCCCTGCCCGGCCAATGATTTTCAGGTTCTTCCCTGCCTCAATCACCTCCCGGGTAACCCGCGTGCTGGAGCGCACCACAATGGCCTCGTAGTTGGGGATCACCGCAATCAGCTCCTCAGGGGTAAGGT
This sequence comes from Synechococcus sp. H70.1, assembly GCF_047502705.1. Lineage (NCBI taxonomy): Bacteria > Bacillati > Cyanobacteriota > Cyanophyceae > Synechococcales > Synechococcaceae > Synechococcus > Synechococcus sp. H70.1. The sequence goes on along the minus strand of NZ_JANSIV010000133.1, from coordinate 15,484 downwards.
TGGTTCGCACATCCACCTGAGCTACCTGGGAGAGGATGTCAATTCCCGCCTGATCAATGGGATCGGTGACGATAACTCTGGGCATACGCAACGCTAGCCTAATGGTGAAGGGCAGCAGCAGAAAAGCCAATGCCACAAGCTGGCTTGGATCCCGCCGCCGAGCCAAGTTCTGACCCAACGCCAGCCAGCAACTTTACTCTACCGCGGAAGTCTGCCGCCACTCTCAAGACCTGCAGCTCCTAGAGGGCGAAGATATTTGCCCTCAATCAAAAAGAGGCCGCTGGCAAACTGCACACAGTAGGTGCCCAACATCCGCCGCTGCCGGATCACCCCTTGCTCGTGCAGCTGAATTAAATGAGCTGGGCGCAACCTCGGCACCGGATCGGCCGTTTTCAAATAGGGAGGTATCTCCACCACCTCAACCCTTGTCCCCACCGGCAGCAACTCTTGAGGTTTAGCCATAGCAAAAATCCCCCAGCGAGTAACGCTATACCTACTTTCAGCCTAGCGGAGCTTGGGCTGCCTCACCGCAGAACCAGAAACTGCGCCAAAGCTGGAAAGCACCGCGGCTTCCCCAGCTGCTGTCAATCGCCAGCAGACTTGCTATTATTTTGACCTCCATCGCATTCACTCTTGGAGACAGACAACCAGCTGCCCCTTGGGAGAGCTGGCAGTGGCTCACCCTTGGCCTACCTCCTCTCTTTGCACAAATCCAGTAGGAGTGTTAAGAATGGTTACAGCGGCTGGCCATTTTCTTAGTTTTTCCAGCTGTCCTTCTCAGGATCCTGAAGTGCCTATGCTAGATCCCATTCCTCCTCCGGCTTTGGAAGAATACCTCTTGGAAGCGGGCATTGTCGACCGCTCGCAACTAAGTTTGGCCAAAAAACTGCAGCGCCGCCAGCAGGGGCCGCTGCTGATGATTCTTTTGGAACTGAGCTTTATCGATCTCGACCAGCTTAGGCGGCTTTTGGATCTGGGCCGCCTCTACGACCATGCTGCAAACGCTGGATAGCCTGCAGTCCAACTGGCAACAGGAGCTGGCCCGCTGGTCGGCGGTGGGGCAGGGATCCCTGCTGCTAAAAAATTGCGGAAGCAAGGAAGTGGCAGAGCTGGTTTGTGGGTTACGGCAGGTCTGTGCCCCTGCTCAATCTTTGACTTTGCTGACCGCAGACTTGGAGGTAGTGGCCGGTCCGCTGACGCTGCAGAGCTGGGAGCCAGAAAAAACGGGCCCTTTTGCCCATCTCTATCTAGAGCGTGCTGAGTCTGCCCAGCACCTCAGCCGTCTAGCAGCAATTGTAGCCCGGCTACGTTCCCCCAGCGGCTGCCCCTGGGATCGCGCCCAGACCCCTGAATCGCTTACTCCCTACATTCTTGAAGAAGCCTACGAGACTGTGGCGGCCATTCGAGCCGGGGATCCAGCCGCTATTGCCGAAGAGCTAGGGGACCTGCTGTTGCAGGTGGTGTTGCAATCCCAGATCTTTGCAGAGCGAAACCATTTCAACCTGGAAACCGTGGCAGCGCGGATTGCCGACAAGCTAATCCGCCGTCACCCCCATGTGTTTGGGGAGACCCTACAGCCAGAGAGTTTTGACCTTTCCCAGTTGCACCGCCTTTGGGAAGACATCAAGCAGCAAGAGCAGCCGCAGCAAACCCTTGGTCAAAAACTGCTGCACTACGCTGAAACTCTGCCTCCCCTGATGGCCGCCTTGAAAATTTCCCAAAAGGTGGTGGCCTCAGGAGTGGAGTGGCCAAGAGAAGAAGGGATCTGGGCCAAGATCCGCGAGGAAGAGGCCGAGCTGCGCCAAGAGCTGGAGCGCGATCCCCCCGACCGGGCCCGCCAGGAAGCAGAGCTGGGAGATCTGCTGTTTGCCCTAGTTACCTTGGGGTGCTGGTATGGGCTGGATGCTGTCCAGGCGCTAACGCAGACCAATCTGCGCTTTGCCCGCCGTTTTTTGCGCCTGGAAGAGCTGGCGCGGCAACAGGCAGAATCAGAGCTGCCTGCCCAAGACTTCCCCCTCAAAGGACGCACCCTGCAAGAGCTAGAGAGGCTCTGGCAGCAAGCCAAGCAAGACCACCCCTGATCCTCTAGGGATGGCGGGGCAACTCTAGGACAGGAACCACTAGCTCTTGCACAGGCAGAGCTACGGGTTGGGCAGTTTCGCCACTCGCAGAGGAAGGTGGCCAAGAGGAAGAAGTTGGCGCCTTGTCAACAGGGTGGAGTCGCCAGCGGATGATCTGCTCGCCACGGTAAAAGGTCACCAACAACTGGTTCCCCTGGGGTTGGATTTGCCAAGTGCCATCACCACTGGTAACCGAAGTCTGTTCCCCAGAAAAGGGTGCATCTAAAGCCGGCCCTGATTGGCTCCAAATCCGTCCGCCCCCTGTTTCCAGAACCAGTTGCACCGTTGCTCCCTGTCCTTGACCACTCAAGATCTGGCCAGTGCCAATCCAAACTTGGGTCTCTTGAGCTGCTGCAGACTGCCCAAGCTGCAGAGCCAGGAGCAACAGTCCTGCCCAGCTTCCCCAGTTTTGTGGCGCTCTTCCCCAACGCCGAGGGAAAGAAGAACAGCAAGCAAAGAAGGCCATTGCTCCCCCGTTGTACTCCACGCTGCGATAAAGCTAGACCCCGTCTGGCCGCAGCAGCAGTTCTTTTTCCCAGTCTAACCTTGCCCCTGGGTTGAGCCGGTTGTGGGCTCCGCAGTCGCCTTGATCCCAATCTAGGCAACTGCTGCCCCCCCAGATAGGCTGCAACCTGAGCCTCTGGGTGCGGGGATCCCTAACAACCGTTTCGCCAATGCGCAGACCCGCTTGAGAGGGCAACCCCCAGCGCTTCCCGCTAGGACACTGCCCCTGCTTGCCTGGCTTGCTCGACAAGGGCGGATTCTCGAGCGGGTATGGCCTCAGTTGGGTCTACAGGGCAGCGGCCCGGGCGAAGGTCTCCCTGCTGCCCCTCTGGCTTAGGTGTTCCTCTCCCGTTCCAGCTTGGCTATTGCTATCTGGCTTTCCAGGCGGGAAATGCCCTCGCGAAGGGCTACTACCTGGGCTTCCACCTGCTCTAGGGAGTGGCGAACGGCCTCTGCTGCACTTAGGTGTTGGTTGCGCTGCACCAAAGCCTGGCGTGCCAGCTCGTCCTGATTGTGTTGGGTAGCCTCTTGGGCTCTGACAAACCACTCTTCTGCCTTTTGCAGCAGTTGACTGTACTTCCGTTCCAGTTGCTTGCGGCTGGCCAGAGTTGTGGTTAGGCTGCGCTGCAACTGTTTGAGATCCCGCTCCAGCTGCCGGAGGCTTACCCTCTCTTGGCTGGGCTTTTTCCACAGCAGCTTGCTCAGCCCTACCATCACCACCACTGTGGCAATACCCACACCCGCTGCTGCCGCTGGGTTTTCCCGCAGGAAAGACCCATCCAAAACCTGAGGTCCTGCAAAAGCTGAGACTTGCAGTGCCGCTTCTCGAAACTCCCACGGCATCACCGGCTGGTTTTGCTGCCAAAAACCCCGGCGTGCCGCCTGCGCGACCCCTTGAGCTTCCAGGTAGCGCTCCCGGCTGTCCCCGTGCAAAAAGCGCTCGTAAACCACTGCCTGCCCCTGGCGCAACATCTCCAAGTTCACTAGGCCGTCGGCGTTGTACACTTCGGCAATGTGCAGCCCTTCTGGGGTGATGTAGAGGGTGTCTACCTGCACCAGGGATCCCGGCGGCAGCAGCTTTTGCAGAGCCTCCTGGGAGAGGCGCCCCCACCGCCCCTGCGTTAGCTCCGGCGCATCCACATAGGCAAGACGAAAACGGGTTGGCCTGTCGTTTAGGTCTGCCCAGAAGGTGTCCCCATCGACCACCGACCGCACCCGCACTGTCTCAAGAGATTGGGCTGCTGCAGGTAGGACAAGCCAACCGCTCGAAAGGGCAGCCGCCGTCATCGGGAGGGAAGTTTTTGAGCTCATGGGGGTCACTCCTTAAGGAAATCGAGAAAAACTCTGGGAACAAACCCCAGCCCCAAGACGTCTCTAGAGGGTGCTACGAGGATAGCTGCTTTTCCCGGGGCTGGGGGGAGTGCTTTTT
>NZ_JANSIV010000133.1:8215-11331 GCF_047502705.1 Synechococcus sp. H70.1 | reverse complement strand
TTAATTTTCCTTGCCCAAAGATCCGGCTTTTGACTAACTTGGGGGAGCAGCAGCATTTTACAGGCGGAGGCGATAGGGCTCTTCCTCGATCCCATTGGGCAAGGGGGGCGGGAGAATTTCAATTTCTCCGGTGGGCAGCGTCCGCAGGACTGTGCCCAATTGCGCCAGTTGCTCCAAGGCAAGCAAGCGGGTGTCTTGGTCGCTGGTGGCGTTAAACACGCTCAGCCAGACATCGAAGCGGGAACGGCGACTGAGAGGGCTGCGGGCAATGTTGTCCCCCAACTGGCGAAAGTCGTCACCCGGCAGGCCTACCTGTTCCCGCCAAGCTGCGGCTTGGTAGTAGTCATTGCGACCTGCTTCCGCATCCCCCAAAAACATGAAATTGATCAAGGCGCGGTCTACGTAGAGTTTCCAGGCATCGGGATTGTTCTGGGGATTGAACTGCCGCAGGCCGCGATCCAAAATCTCAATAGCTTTTTCCGGCTGGCCGGCCTGATAGGCCAACACCAAGCTAGACAAGCGGTAGCCCAAGAAAAAAGAGGGATCCAGCCGCAGCATGTGGTCAAAGTACTCGTAGGCAAGGCCATAGCCAGTCTGGGCGCGGGCAGGAGCGTCTCCGTAGTACTGGATCAGCTCCAACCACAGCCAGGAAGCTCCCAGATTGCGGTAGCCCAGCCAGCCCAGGGTGTTAGCCAGGGCGATGTTGCGGTTCTTGCGGACCTCAGCATTTTCTATGGCCTCCAGGTTGATCCGCTCCACCATGGGCAGCTGGAGCCGCACTACCAGGATCCCACACAGCAATGCCCCACCCAGGGCGGCCAAAGTGCGGGTCAGAGACAGGGAAGAGCGATAACGGGGTAAAGTGGCAGTGCTCATGGAGGCAGAGGCGCGGGTAACTACCCTCCATCATGGCACTCCCAGCTTCCTAAAGGAGGAGGCTAGCTTCTAGGCCCAGGAGGGCCTGCAAACCCCAGCAGGGGGCTAGGCGGCGGAGCAACTTGTGGCTCCTGGCTGGGTAAGCGCAAAGTAGGGCTTGTTGCCGTGGCAGAGGGGAACCCTTGGAACCGTTCTCAGCTATGCTGCTGCGTTAAGTGCTGCCAAAGCTGCAGGGGAATGCGCTCGTGCGGGCACGGGAGAAACCGCAGCTGGGCCAGATCCTCCGGCAAGTAGTGCAAAGCCACCCGCGCCGTTGCATCCAAGAGGCTGTGCCGCCGCTGGGGATGCTGCTCCGCTTCTCCCAAAAACACATCCAGCCAGCCATCTCGCTCTTGACAGCGAATCCGCAAAGCAGACAGAGAAGGTAGAGACTCTTGGCGATAGAGCCGAAAGCCCTGCTCAGGACTCCACCCCAGCCACCACTGAGGCGCCAGTTGCCCCAACTGCCGACACCACTCTCCTGACTGCACCCGTTGCCATGTCATGCTCACCCTCCGCGACCTGCAAAGACCTAGCTGCAAATTTTTTCCAACTACTTTAGCTAAGCACTCTACCAGACTCCCTCAGTTTGATGCAAGTCTCTGTCAAAGAGGGTCCGCTATGTCCCGGGGATATATTGCAACTTAATCTCAATAGCGCTACACTGTCACTCAGGGTGGAGTCCCATCCATCAGTCTTCCTCTCTTGCCTTGGGTAGAGTGGGGATCCCGCGCCGGCGGAACTGGCCATCCTGCGTTTGGCAGGGATCCCCTTTCCCCTCAAAGTTGAAGATAGGGGAGGGGGGTTTGCCGCCAACACCGTGTTGAAGGAGGAGGTAGCAGTTGAGGGTGATTGCGCTTGCGTCGGCGGGCTAGCAAGCGGAAGCGGCGTGACTAGATGGCGTGAACGCTAACCGTGACGAAGCGATCGGAACGTCTTCTCTCTTTATCTCCTGTCTCCCAGGAAGTAGGGATCCCTTACTGAGGCATTCCTTGCTCTTACCCCTAGCCCCTTTTCCCGTCTCTCCAGAGGGGAGCTAGGGATCACTTTTACACCCTCAACCACCCTTTCAGATTCTTGTTTTTGTTTGGCGTGAACACTAAAGGGTTGCGCCTCGGTCTTGCAGCCACTGAACAGCTAGCCTGTGCTGCCGCTTTTGCGCATAGGCTAAGGGTGTGTGTCCCTCCTGATTCCGGGGGTTTAATTCGGCCCCATGCTGCAGCAAAAGTTCTAGGATTGGAACATGCCCTTCCCAAGCCGCCCAGTGCATGGGTGTGGCTCCAAAGCGGTTGCGGGCATTCACATTGGCCCCGTACAGGATCAAAAAGCGAGCAATACCCAAATGCCCTTGCGCGGCTGCCTCGTGGAGAGGGGTTCGCCCTGCTTCATCGGCTCCATCCACTGGAGCTCCCTTGGACAGTAGGCGAGCTAGAACGCTTTTCCTACCCGTAGCCGCAGCCCAGTGGAGAACTCTACAAGCGTTTGCCCCTTTTTGGATCAGCAGACCGATAACTTCTGCTTGGTCGGCCAAGGCAGCCCGATGGAGAGGAGTGTATCCGTGGCGATCTGGCAGATCGATCTCGCTGCCTGCCTGGAGAAGCCGCTCCACCACTTCCACCTGGCCGCTGACTGCAGCCAAATGGAGGGGTGTAGCCCCGCTGGAATCCACCGAGTGGACAGAAGCGCCATAAGCCAAAAGCAAGTCCAACAACTCCAGGTTGCCGATGAGTACTGCTTTGTGAAGTGGGGTAACCCCCTGCCAATCGGGAGCATTCACATCTGCCCCTTGCTGCAAGTAAGCCAGCAACTGTTGCAGATCTTGATTGGCCAAGGCGCGGTGCAGGACTTCGCTCATAGTTACTGGGAAATAGAGCTTAAAGTTAGGAATAGGCAAAGTCTAGGCTTTACAGCTTGGGCAAAGTCTAGCACTGGATCCCTGCCTCTGAAGTAGCTGCACGCAAGAGGCCTCTTGGTGCTCAGCTAGCAGGGTCAATGCAGCATCAAGCCTTGACCATGAGAACTATTCTCAACAAGCTTGCATCTCAATTGCATTAGCGCCGAGAGGATCCCTTGGTTCAGCCCGGGTTGACATGCTATGATCAGCGGCAGAGTCAGGGGTCGGAGCCGACTTTTGGCCCAGGTTCCCTTCTGCCACCGCTCATGGACTACTACGCGATTCTGAACCTGTCTCCCCAAGCAGA
>NZ_JANSIV010000133.1:0-8115 GCF_047502705.1 Synechococcus sp. H70.1 | reverse complement strand
TCGCCGGTTGGCACGGCAGTTTCACCCCGATGTGGCAGGAGAGGGATCCCGAGAACGATTTGAGCAGATCTATCGGGCCTACCAAGTGCTGAGCAACCCTGAAGAGCGGCGGCGCTACGACGCCCAACGACAATCCCCACCCAGTCCTGGGAAAGGAGAAAGGCGGGTGGTTGTGCGCACCACTGGGTCAGGCTCCACCTCAGCAGAACCACCGGCTCGGGACTCCCTTGAGGCAGGAATTGCCCGCGTTAAGGCCGCCTGGCGCGAGCCCAAGCTGCCCACGGCAGTGGCTCTGGCCGAAGCCCTCCTGAAACGCTTTCCCAACTCCGGCGAGGCCATCCACATCTTAGCTTTGGCCTATCAACGCTTTGGCAACCATTTGATCCAAGAGGGGCGCCACCGGCAGGCAGAAGCCTATCTGAGAAAGGCCTTGGCCACAGAGCCAAATAACCGGGAGTTGGCCTTTGAAATCCGGCGAGATCTAGCCCGTCTGGGCATCCAGGAGGGATCCAGCTAGCTGCCTGGCGCTGCAACTTTCAACTGCTGGGCCGCCCACTGCCGGAGCCGCTGGCAGTTGACCTTGCCCTGGGCGTTGCGGGGGATCCTGCTACACCACAGCCATTGCTTGGGGTGCTTGAAGGGGCTTAGTTGTTGTGCAAGGTGCCGCTTTAGGTGCTTCTCCAGCTCGTTGCCGCTTAGAGAGATCCCAGCCCTGGGCACAGCCACCGCCACCACCTGCTGTCCCCACTCCTCATCGGGCAGGCCCAGCACACAGACATCTTCCACCCAGCCGCTGGCGCGGATTTCCCCCTCCACCTCGGCGGCCATCACCTTTTCCCCTCCAGTCAGGATGAGCTCGTCAGCGCGGCCCAGCCAGTGGAGACAGCCTTGCGAGTCCAGATAGCCCCAATCGCCGGGGGTGAAGCCCCGCTGTTGCCATTGGCCTAGAGAATCTGCCTCGCTGGAGAGAGGGTAGTAGCCCAGTGCCAGCGACTCAGCCCACACGTGGATGCGGCCTACCAGGGGATCCCCTCTCTCGCCGCAGATCTCCACAGTGGCGTGGGGTAGGGGCCGGCCCAGACTGTCGCTGCCCTGTAAGAAAGCTTCCGGCAGCAGCGTACATACCTGGGAGGCGGTTTCGGTCATGCCGTAGGTGAGGGCTAGGGGCAAGTGCAACTGCCGGGCCTGTTGCCGCAAACTGGGCCAGGTGGGGCCACCGCCAACCAGAATGGCGCGAAACTGGCGCAGGCTCTCCAAGACTCCTGGCTGGGCGTTGAGCAGCAGCCGTTGCAACTGGGTGGGCACCAGCGACAGGAAACTTCCCGGCAAAGGGGGATCCCAAGCCTCGGCCTGCTGTTGCCGTTTCCAATCCCAGACAATCCACTGCCCGCCGCTTAGCCAAGAACGAACAGCCTGCATCAGGCCGCTGACGTGGTACAGGGGCAGGACACAATAGCTATGGACACACTCCACCCGGAAGTGCTGTTGGTGGGCTCTGGCGGAGGTGCTGAGGGTACGCCAGGAGTGCACCGCCCATTTGACCTGACCGCTAGAGCCACCGGTAGGGATCCCAATTACCGGCCAGTCGGCGCTGGGCAGGAGCTGTTGCCAATGCTCCAGCTGGGGGTTGGAGGAGGCAGGATCCTCCTGCAACTGCCCTTGCCGCCAGCACCAAGCGGATCCCAGGCCAGCTAAAGCTTGGCCCCACTCCCGCTTTCCCCAGCGAGGATTGGCCAAGAAGAGAGGGATCCCCAGGCGCTGGCAGACTAAAACCAAGGCCCACACCTGCAGCGGATCCGAGTCTGCCACTAGCAGAGGAACGGCCTTTTCAGCCAAAGGACGTAGGTGTTTTTCTAGACTGGCAAGGCGTTCCTTCAGGCTGGGGGGACAAGAAAGGTTGGAGGACATGATTCCAGGGGTCAGGTAGGCGGCAGGGGAAGCCTCGGCCTGGACGCTGTGGCAGCCAGCTACAGCCTAGGGGTACCGGCGAGCCAGCTCGGCAGTTTTTGAGGCATGGCTTATCATGATCTAGGCTTGTAGTAGGAGGTGCGGTTTGTGATCGAGCCCATTTTGTTGGGGATCGTTTTGGGGATGGTTCTGGTTACCCTGGCAGGCTTATTTGTGTCGGCCTACCGGCAGTACCAGCGTAGCAATAAGATGGGGCTGTAGGTCCAGCAGGTTGGCCTTGTCCTGCGAGGAAATTGGCCAAGGGGGAAGGTGGCATAGCAATGCAGTGGCTGCGCACGGTGGCAGCTTTGCGAGAGCAGCTGGCCAAGTGGCGGGGATCCACCATTGGCCTTGTGCCAACGATGGGAGCCCTGCACGAGGGGCATCTGAGCTTGATTCGCCGCTGCCGCCAGGAGTGTGACTACACGGTGGTCAGCATCTTCGTCAACCCGCTGCAATTTGGCCCCACCGAAGACTGGGATCGCTACCCCCGCGATGAGGAAGGAGATCGAGCTCTGTGTGAAGCAGCAGGCGTGGACGTGGTGTTTGCCCCCGACCCGCAAGAAATGAGAGCCGATCCCGCAGCCGCCAGGGATCGCACTTGGGTTAACCCTCCCGAATCCCTTTTGCAAACCCTCTGCGCTCCTCACCGGCCAGGGCACTTTCGTGGGGTAGCCACCATAGTGGTGCAATTGCTAAATCTGGTTCAGCCACAGCGGGCTTATTTTGGCCAAAAGGATGCCCAGCAACTGGCCATCATCCAGCGGCTGGTTCAAGACCTGCAGATTCCCACCACCATTGTTGCCTGCCCTACCGTGCGCGAGGCGGATGGCCTTGCCTATAGCTCCCGCAACCGCTACCTCTCAGCCGAGGAACGGCGGGTAGCTACTGGCCTCTACCGCGCTTTGCGCCGGGGCTATGAGCACTGGCAGGCGGGAGATCCCTCTGCCGAGGGGATCCTAGGTGCAGTTCGCGCTGAGCTGGAGGGCACCCCTGAGTTGCGTGTGCAATATCTGGAGCTGGTGGATCCGCAAACCCTCCAGCCGCTGCCGGAGGTAAAAGAGAAGGGACTCCTGGCAATTGCGGCCTATGTCGGGCAAACTCGCCTGATTGACAACCTGCTTTTGTCTAGAGACGAAGCCAATTCCCTGCCTCAGAAGGAAGGGGAAGCGGTGCCGCCTTCTCCAAAAAAGGCGCGCCGTCCCCTGATTGCCATTGACGGCCCTGCAGGAGCTGGTAAGTCCAGCGTGGCCCGAGCGGTGGCTGCTCAGCTGCAGCTTCTCTACTTGGATACAGGGGCCATGTATCGAGCTATCACCTGGCTAGCGCTGCAGCGGGGGATCCCGTTGGACGACGCTGAGCAACTCACCCAACTGGCTGCCCAAACGCAACTGACTCTGCAAAGTGGCCCCTCGGCTGACGAACCAACCCGCATTTGGGCCAATGGCCAAGAAATTACCCAGGCCATCCGCTCTCCCGAAGTAACCCGCTGGGTTTCGCAAGTGGCGGCAGTGCCAGGCGTGCGGCAGGAGTTGGTGAAGCAGCAGCGTCTCCTGGGTCAGGAGGGGGGAGCCGTTCTGGAAGGGCGCGATATTGGCACCTATGTCTTTCCGGATGCTGAGTTAAAAGTCTTTTTGACTGCCTCGCTGGGAGAGCGAGCGCAACGTCGACAACATCAGCTGCAGGCGCAAGGGCAGATAGTGTCCCTGGAGGAACTCAAGGCCCAGATCGAGCAGCGGGATCGCTATGACAGTGAGCGTCAGATTGCCCCTTTGCGGCCTGCCCCTGATGCCATTTTGATCGATACAGACCACCTAAGCCAAGCCGAGGTGGAAAGCAAGATTGTGATGCTGTACCGGCAGCTTTTGGAAAAGGCCGGCTCAGATCAGCCCGATACGAGAGGTTAAGACGGAAAGGGGTGGGGTATGCCCTCTGGCCAAATAGCTTGAGTAAAATTCCCGCCTCCAGCGCTGGGTAGTCGGGAACACTATGGGTAATCTACTTCTCCTTGCCGTCTTACTTCTGGTCTCAGCGTTTTGCTCGGGTGCCGAGACAGCTATCACCGCCCTGGACAACCTGCGCCTGGAGTCCCTGATCGAGGAGCAGGGGGATCCGCAGGGGCTCTATCGGCTAGTTCAGCAACAGCGATCCCAGCTGATTACAACCTTGCTGCTGGTGAACAACTTTGTCAACATTGGCATTGCTGCCCTGGCTACTACTATCTCCATTGAACTGCTGGGATCCCAGCTGGGGGGCTTGGTGGCCACCCTGCCCACCACCATCCTGGTGCTCTTGGTGGGCGAAGTGGCTCCCAAGTCTTTGGCAGTCAGCCATCCGCTGGCAGTGTTCCGCGGGGTGGTGCGGCCTGTATATGCCCTAGCGGTGCTGCTGCGCCCTTTTACCCATGCCTTTGAGTGGCTTGTCGGCAGAGTTTTTCATCTCTTGGAGCTCTCTCCCCTGACGGCTACCACTTCTCTCAAGGATTTGGAACTGCTGATTGATGTGTTGGGTCAGCGGGGGCTGCTGGATTGGCAGAAGCGGCGCCTGTTCCGCGGTGCCCTAGCTTTGGATGAGCTGCGAGCACGGGATGTGGCCAAGCCTAGAGTAAAAATGGAAACCATCTCCCACGATAAAACCCTGCAGGATGTGGTGAAACTCTGCCTAGAGACGGGCTACTCCCGCATTCCTGTGCAAGGAGAATCCAAAGACGAGATCGTCGGTGTCATTCACCTCAAGCAGGCCCTGCGCCACCTGGAGCAAGAAGGCAATGTCAAAGTAACCCGGGCGATGTCCCCGCCCTTCTTTGTACCTGAGACCAAGCGCGTTAGCCTGCTGCTTAAAGATATGCTGCGATCCCGCCAACACCTGGGGATTGTGGTGGACGAATTTGGCGGCACCAGTGGCCTGATCACCCTGGAGGACATTTTAGAGGAGCTGGTGGGGGATATCTACGACGAGAGCGACCTCTCCCCTTTGCTGCTGCAGCGGCAACGACGGCAGCGCCCCTCCTCTCCTGGATCCCCCTAAGGGAGGCTGCTAGCCAGCTTCTGTGGAGTCTTGGTTGGCTTCCGCGGGGTAACGGGCCACAAAAAAGATCCAAAAGCTGTGGATCCCTACGCCCAGGCCCCACCCGCCCAATAGAGGCAGCAGCCACGGCCAATCGGCTCGGTACAACTGCTGGAAAAACACCAGTCCCGAGGCACTGCAGAGAAAAAACGCCAGATGGGCCGCGTAGGTGTAACGGTCATCCAGCTTGCGAAACTCAGGATCCCGACGGGAGGGCTTGCGGGGCCAGCGAGGTGGCATGGCAAAACTGGGCAGTTAAAACCTTCTTTACTGTAGAACAACCCTGGACAGGGATCGCTGCGGCTCGGGGCCTAACCCCAGCCTTGGCTGGGTTGCCCGGCGTTTGCTTTCCAAGTTTAAGAGGTTGGGTGGGGCCGCTCCCGCCAGCGGCAGCTGGGGGGATCCGTCTCGGCTGGCTGGTCCTCAAACTCCAGGGGGCCCTCCTCGGTGTACAGGTGCAGGTCAAACCAGAAGGTGGATCCCTGTTCCAGCTTGCTTTCTAGACAGATGCGGGTTCGGTGCTTCTCCAAGATGTTGCGCACAATGGCCAGGCCCAGGCCAGTGCCCTCCAGGGTGTGGACGCGGTTCTCCACCCGGAAAAAGCGCTCGAAAATCCGCTCTTGATCCTCGGGCGCAATGCCAATGCCTGTGTCGGCCACTGCCACCCGCACTGCCTGAGGGGATCCATCCGGCCGCACCACCAGGTGGGCATGCACCGTCACCGTGCCGCCAGAGGGGGTGAACTTGATGGCATTGCCCAAGAGGTTGGTCATTACCTGCAACAGAAGGTCGTAGTTGCCCCACACCAGCGGCAGCTCTGGATCGACGAACTTGCGCAGTAGGATCCCTTTGTCGCGGGCCTGCAGGTGGTGGGTGCGTAGAGTCTGCTCAATCACCGCTGCAATATCGACACCCTCGAAGTGATACTGCTTGCCCGACTCCAGGCGGGACAAATCCAAGACGTCATTGACTAGGCGAGTGAGGCGGTCAGTCTCGCGGTTGGCAATTTCCAGATAGTCCAGCCGCTCCTCCGGCGACATCTGCTCGCCGTACTCGTAGAGGGTCTCGATAAACGACTTGATGCTAAAGAGGGGGGTGCGCAGTTCGTGGCTGATGTTGCTGATGAACTGGGCTTTGGCTTCGTTGAGCTCTGCCTCGCGGGTAATATCCTGCACTGTGATGACAATCCCCTTGAGGTTTTGCCGCCGCGGGTCGGATACCGGCGACAGCAGGATGCGGATGACCCGCTTGGTAGGGCTGGTGAGGTTAACGCGAATTTCCTCTGCCTCTTGATCCCCGCGGGCAATTTGCATCAGGGGGCGGGCCAGTTGCTGCCGCAGATCCTCGGGCAACAGCTCCAGCAAGGGCTTGCCCAAGACAGGCTCCCCTTCCCAGCCGAACATGCGAGAGGCAGCCGGGTTGAGCAGGAGGATCCGAAACTCGGCATCCAGCAAGATGGCAGCATCGACGATAGAGAAAACTAACGTCTCCAACTTGGCCTTGGCGGCGGCCAGTTCCTCGATGTTCTGCTCTTCGTAGCTCTGCAGCCGCTCCGCCATCTCGTTAAAGCTGTCAATCAGCTGGGCCAGCTCTCCCCCAAAGGGCAGGTCAATGCGCTGCTTGAAGTTGCCCTTGGTAATCTCCTGGACGCCCTTGACCAGTTCTTTGATGGGGTAGGTGATGGTGAGGGCATTGACCACGGCTCCCAGAATGGCCAGAACCCACACTGCCAAAAACACCCCAATCGAGACCTCCCGCGCCAGTTGCGTGGAGCGCACGAGGGCGGGGTTGGGGTTAATGCCCAGGGCTAGGGTGCCCAGGAAACGGCCCTGGTGATAGATGCCCACAAAAATGTCCGTCACCCGCCCCGCAGGGGTGAGGTGGGTGCGCACCAGCGGCTGGCCCTCGGCAGGCGGGCGGTTGTCCGGCAGTTGGATGCGGCGGGTAAGGCTGAGGGAGGTTTTCACCTCCTGGTTGGAAAACGGGATCCCGTAGTAGATGTTTCCCTCCGGGTCGGCGTAGAGCAAATAGCGGATGCTGCTGGTGCTCTCAAAGTATTGCCGCGACAGTTGGGCCACTTCGCTGATGCGGTCTTCGGCAATCAGGGGAGCGACATTGGCTGCCAACAGCAATCCCAGATCCCGGCCAAAGCGGGCCTCGTTAAAGCGGGCATCCTGCTGTACAGTGCTGATGGCCCAGAAGGTGAAGCTGCTCACCACCAGGGAAACTACCAGGGTGGCCACAAAGAGCAACTGGGTCTCCAGGCGCAGCTTGTGTTTCCAGCGCGCCCACCAGCGCCGCAGGGATCCCCAAAAGCCCCCTCCCCTTGTCGGCTCCGCAGCCTCCCCCGGTGAGGGCTCTGGAGGAGAAGAAGCTGACTCAGGCGATTGGACGTTGGCAAGGGGCTCGGCAGTGCTAACAGGAGACATGAACCCGACGTAACTGGAGAACGCTGTCGCCACCATTTTGACATGGCTGCCGACAGGGTTAAGAAAGGGTTAGATTTTCTGAAAAGATTGTTACAACAGAAGAGGCAGTGCTAGCTCCAACTAGGGATCCTGAAGGCGCAAGGGGAGATGCCTCTAGAGGGGCTGCAGGCCTAGCTTCTCGAGCAAAGCCGCAGCGGCAGCCTGGCCCGGATTGGCCAGAGTCAACAACTTTTCGCCGGTGAAGATGGAATTGGCGCCTGCGCTCTCGGACAGGTTTTTCCGCCCTGCCGAGAGCCGGATCTGGGCCATGGGCAGCAGCAGCGGATCGGGAGGGAGAAGCTGGCCCAGGGGCGTGCCGGCCACCGGCACCAGCGCGTTGATGGGTACCGAAGTGGGCGGCGGCGTCAGGTTGGCCAAAATGTACAGCAGGGCGATGCGGTCTTCGTCGGTTTCCCCAAGGCCGACAATGCTGCCACAGCTCTCCAGGCCGGCTACCCCCACAGGGGCCAGAGTCTCCCGGCAATCCTATATGCGGGGGTAGAACTCCGGCGAGGGGTCCAGATTGGGGTTGTAGGCTGTCAACCCTGCCGCCGCCAACTGCTGCGCTTGAGCAGCTGACACCCTCCCCAACGTGACACAGGCTTCCATCCCCAGCTTGCGCACCATGGGCACC
>NZ_JANSIV010000132.1:0-3433 GCF_047502705.1 Synechococcus sp. H70.1 | reverse complement strand
ACCCATATCCTAGCGACTCCAGGATCTTCGCGGTAGCAGATCCCGTAACTTTAGAACCGCTGATATTCTCAAAAATAACAATAGGCTGGGTGGCAGCAACCAACTCTAGCGCGCCGGATATGACCTGCTCTTCGGCGCCTTCTGCGTCGATCTTGATGAGATCAACTTGCGACTTTCCCTGCGAGCGCCAGATAGAATCCAAAGTAGTAAGACTTACTACTTTTTCATCTCTTGATCTTTGTTCTGACACCGGCCCTGAAGCACTGATGGAGTTAAATACGGTAGCCCTTTCTTCCTGAAATTGGACGGTACCCTCATGGTCTCCAGCAGCAGACTCAACAAGGGAAACAATATTGTCTAGGGAGTTAGCACTGATTGTCTTTTGCAGGTGTTGAATGCAGGAAGGGGTCGGCTCAACTGCAATCACACTGCCTGCCGGGCCGACTCGGCGTGCAGCAAGAAAAGTGTACACCCCAACATTGGCGCCCACGTCAATAACATTCATGCCTGCTTTTAGGAAGTGACGGCAGAAATCTACTTCTTCCTCAAACCACTCCCCTTGGGTAAGCAGGACTCGGGTCACGATACTTGAGAATGAAGGTTCTAGTGAAAGCCTACAATTTTCGTAGTCGAGATAAAGATCCGGCTGGCCAGGCAAAGAAGCTGTGCGCACTTGGTGTACAACTTCCCACATCGCAATTTGCTTGACTAGACCTGCTAATTGATGGTTTGGATCGAGACTGAGCACGCGGTTGATTGGCACTAGTCCTTCTATCTTTCTCTGCGAGAGGAGCTCAACTCCCACCGCCAAGGCTGCCTGTATGTCATCTGGGTTTATAGAATAAGTTAGGTTCCAAAACCTCATGGCTTCTGGGCTATACACAACCCCAATGTGGGTGGCCATCCACTTGGCTAGATAGTATAGGTAGGTGTGTTTTGTACAAGCACTGGGATCGGCAAAACCTTCGCTTTGAACCCAAATAGGAACATCTATCGACTGCGAAGGCCGCAGACCCTGGGCTTCCGCAGACAAAAACTCCAGTAGAGCATAGGCATCCTCAAAAGCGCGAGAACGATCTCCCAATACCAATAGGGCATGGATTCGGTTTAGCCAACAGGGAACATGATAGGGATCCCTTGCCAGACCTCTTCGCCACAAAGATAACGCTTCTTCCCAAGTAGATTGCCGTGCTGAAACGGAAGCCTCGGCACCTAGGGAACGGATGAGCTGGATCCCTGCTTGATTCCATTCGTCTGGGCTAGAGTACAAGTCGTTAGGATGAAAGACATAGGCTTCATGAGGCTTGCCTTCCAGAATGTGGAAGAAGGCAGCTTCCATGCTGCGGGCATGCTCGCGCGGATCCCAAATTATCGACCAGCGGCGAGAATCTTTGATTTGCTCTTTAATTCGGTTGAGTTGCTCCGGATTGTTGCCCAATTGAATCCCGCGTTGGATAAACTCTTCGACCGACCAAGTGATGCACTCTTCGAGACCGATATTTTTCAGCAGACTGTAGCTCATGCGGCCATAGTAATGGCGGCCTACCAGGGTAAGAACCGGCACACCCATATAAAGGGCTTCCATGGTGTGGGTTGCACCTGTGTAAGGGAAAGTATCTAGAACTAAGTCAACTAAACCTAGTTGACCACGATGCTCTTCCACACTCCCAGCTTTGGCCAGAAAGCGGACGCGGTCTAAGACGCCTAGCTCTTTAGATTTTTCTTGGTAGCGTCTAACCACTGTGGCAATTTCCCCTGAGCCTTTGACGATGAGAATTCCGTTGGGAACGGCTTTTAGAATCTGCAAATGAGCATTGATACAGTCATCAGTTCGCTTGTAGGCATTGGCCGCAGTAAGGAGAACAACATCTCTTGGGCCTATTCTTAACTTACTTTTGAAGTCCACCTCATCGGCCGGGATAACGTCCAGATGGTCAACTGCACAATAGCTTGGTAGGCGGATAATTTCTTCGTGGTAATCGGCCTGCGCATCTTCGGGAAGAATATAAGGATCGGCAAAGAAGTAATCAAACTCGGGCAAGCCGACAGCATCTCCCCCCAGCCAGCCAATTTGGACAGGGGCAGCCCGCAGAGCGGCTACGATATTGGCGTCGTGGCTGGTGATGGAGTCCATGAAGACCATGATATCGATGCGATCCTCGCGAGCTTGGGCGGCTACTTGAGGGGCGCTAACTCCTTCAGAGAAGAAGCGAAAATGAAGGCTCTCTTGGGATCGAAACTTCCGATACATGTTGTCGCGGCTGGCCATTTCCTCGGTTTTCCAACCCTGGTAGTAGTAGTAACAAATGTCCAACACATCACGGGATAAGTTTCTCAAAGTGGCTTCGCTGAGGAAGCCTACTGAGTGTCGCTGGAAACAGCTGCCCAGGAAACCAACTCGAAGTTTACGGCTTTCTCCACTGACTGTTTGATAATCTTGCTGATTTCTTTTCCAATACTCTGACCACAGGAAATCGCGCTGGGAGGCCATGAGGCTGAGGCAGTCGTTAAAAATCCTGCCAGCAAGTTGCTGGTAACGACGAATTAGAGACCGATCATCTGTTAGATAGCTCCAACAAAAACAGACTCGAAAGAGAATAGCTTTGGCGACAGTTAAGCTCTCAAGCATATTTTCTTCATTTACTTTTAGAGACTCTAGATCAATAGAACTTGAGGTGAGTAAATCCATAATTTTCTGAATGGCAAAGCTCACTCTGTCTGGCCGAGCAGCGTGGATCAGCTTTCCCAAAGATTCTGAGAGAAGGGATAGGCGCAGCGAGAAGTTCTCCTGTGCCTGGGGGCTATCGGCTGCCGCAAGAAGGGCTTCTCCCAAGATGGAATAAGCGTCGCTGGTAGAGTCTCCAAAGAGGGCACGAGCTGCCCTCTGAAAGAAGTCGCCGATCAAGTCTTCTATTGTCCACAAACCTTGATAGCGCTTGGCTTGCTCCGGAGCTGCCGCCTGGGCTAGCTGAGCTAGGAGAGCGGCAAAGCCGGATTTCTGACTCTCTAGGAGATGAGCTTCTAGAGCTGTGGCCACTTCGAAGAACAGATCCAGGTAGCCGTCATCCCATAGCCGAGTAAGGAGTTTGGTTAGGAGCGACTCCTGGGTAATGTCTATGGTCTCCTCATCTCCCAGACTGGCCAAGTGCTCCGCCAGGGCCTGCCCGTAGAAGCCGACGGCCAGCTCGTCTTGAGCTTGCAAGGCCCGCAACAGCAGAACTTGGGTGTTATCCCGCTGGTGTGGATCCAACTCAAAAGCCATCTCCCGCAGCTTCAGGCAGATCCGCAAACGCTGCTGCGGATCCTGGGTGGGTGTATTTTCCAGACGGCTTGCCAAAGACAGCAATAGCTCTATCACCTTCTCCGACGGCAGGATCCCGGCCTTGATCAGCGACGTGTAGACCTGGTAGGCAAGGTTTAGGCGGCCCGAAAT
>NZ_JANSIV010000131.1:0-626 GCF_047502705.1 Synechococcus sp. H70.1 | reverse complement strand
TGGGTTTAATAGGGGTAGAGGTTCCCCTTCGGGGGGATCCCTAGAAATTGGAAACGGCGCCCCTTTTGGCATGAGTTGATCCGCGAGATAGGTGTTCCCCCTTCGGGGGGATCCCTAGAAATTGGAAACAAGCCCGAGAGGGTTGCCAAGTCCGTGCGCGTACTGCAAGGTGTTCCCCCTTCGGGGGGATCCCTAGAAGTTGGAAACTTAGCAGGTTGCCGTTTACTTCCTCGACTGTGATTAAAGGAGTTCCCCCTTCGGGGGGATCCCTAGAAATTGGAAACTCTAGATCGCCCCAGGCTTGGGCGATGAAGTCCTTGTTCAGGTTCCCCCTTCGGGGGGATCCCTAGAAATTGGAAACAAGATCCGTAGGTGGCAGCGAGGTGTCCCAGCACTGTGGTTCCCCCTTCGGGGGGATCCCTAGAAATTGGAAACAGCTCCCGCAGTCCAAAAACTCTGTACCGGTGGCCTCGTTCCCCCTTCGGGGGGATCCCTAGAAATTGGAAACGGCCGATATATTTTTCTGCTTGCATTTTTACCTCCTATGTGGTTCCCCCTTCGGGGGGATCCCTAGAAATTGGAAACAGAAAGAAAGCCCCTAGCGGCGGCTAGAGGCTCTCTTGTTC
>NZ_JANSIV010000130.1:0-629 GCF_047502705.1 Synechococcus sp. H70.1 | reverse complement strand
GACAAAGTTGGGATCCGGAGCGTAGCGCTTGGCGTAGCTAATCAAAGCCTGAGCAGTGGATAGAGTGTCGTCTTGAACAGGAGGCAGCAGCGGTTTGCCGTCGATGAGGATGGCTTTGATGCGCTCTGAAATTGCTTTGAGGTCGATGATGGAGCGGGTTAAAAACAAAACAAAGTAGAGACTTTTGGGGAAAGACTTCAGAATCACCCGCACCTGAGACGAGCCCGCTGTGGGGTAATCCGCCTCCTCCTCAGGGCTGACCGTTTGGCAAAGGCGGTTGTTGGCCTGCAATAGATCGCTGGCGTAGGTGCCCAAAAGTTCCAGCGCCTGCTCTTCCTAGGTGTCGCTGGCGTAAGTTACCTTGGCTACCGTTTTGCCATCCGTAACTCGCCCTATCAAGACGGCAATAAGGCCAGGCAGCCCAGCAATATGCTGCTCAATGACACTTTGCAGGGTGCGGATAGCCATGCTCCTCTTTGCTCCTCCCTAAGGTGAAGGCTGGGCTGTCCTCTCATCGTAACGAGTAGGAAGGCTAGCCTGGGAGTATTTAGAAGGGATGTAAACAAAGACCCCTGAGGAGGCTCAGCCCTCGCGCCACGGATCCCAGTTCTCATGAAATTTGCCTTCCA
>NZ_JANSIV010000129.1:0-3474 GCF_047502705.1 Synechococcus sp. H70.1 | reverse complement strand
GCTAAGAGGCTGGCAGGTGCAACAGGCACTCTCTTGGGGGGTGGTGATCCTGAGCTATATCGGGCTGGGGCTGGGATCCCTGCCCCGGCTGCGCATGAACCGGGCCACGATTGCCCTGGTGGGATCCGCTTTACTCATTGCCCTAGGAACGGTGCCGCTGCCGCAGGCCTGGGCAGCCATCGACCCAACCACAATTGTCTTTCTCCTCAGCATGATGGTGGTGAACGCCAGCTTGTCCCAGGGCGGCGCCTTCCAGTTGGCTTTGCTGGGCCTAATTCGGGTTAGCCGCAGCCCCTTTGGGCTTTTGCTCATGCTGGTGTTTGGCAGTGGGCTGCTCTCGGCCTTTCTCCTCAACGATACCCTGGCGCTGGTGTTTACCCCCCTCACGCTGCAGGTAACCACTGTGCTGGGGCTGAACCCCATTCCCTATCTCTTGGGCTTGGCGGCAGCCACCAACCTAGGGTCTGTAGCCACCCTGAGCGGCAACCCGCAGAACATTCTCATCGGCTCCTTCTCCGGAATTGGCTACCTGGAGTTTGCCGCCCAGATGACCCCGATTGCCGTGGTGGGGCTGCTGCTGGAGGTGGGGCTGCTGTGGCTCTACTACCCCGAGGTACGCTCGCTGCAGCCCTTCATCCATCAGGCGCCTTGGACGCCGCTGCGCCTCTACCCACCCCTGTTGCGCAAGAGCGTAGCCATTACAGCGGGGCTGTTTGGGGCTTTTGTGGCCGGCTTGCCCCTAGCCGAGTCGGCCCTGCTGGCGGCAGCCCTCTTGCTGATTACCCGCCGGCTGAAGCCGGAGCGGTTTTTGGGGCAGGTGGACTGGAATCTGTTGGTGATGTTCTCTGGGCTGTTTATCCTGACGCGGGCAACCCGAGAGCTGCTGGCCGGCTGGGGACCCAGCCTAGGGCCCTGGGCGGAGCAGGTGGCGGGATCCCCGTTGGCGCTGCTGGCCGCTGTTGCCCTCCTGTCCAACCTCATCTCCAACGTGCCGGCAGTGCTGCTGCTGCAGTCGCTGCTCCCGCTGCAGGGGACGACTGCCTGGCTACTCCTAGCTGCCGGCTCCACCCTAGCGGGCAACTTGACCTTGTTTGGGGCAGTGGCCAATTTAATTACCGTTGAGGCCGCAGCCAGGAAGGGGTATGTGTTAACCTTCGGGGAACACCTGCGCTTTGGTCTGCCCCTGACGCTGCTTACGCTTGGGTTTAGCGGGCTGTGGCTAAGTCAGGCCTGAGCCTTACTGGGCACCAAGGGCAGCCAGCAGCTCGTCGGCCAACAACACTGCCGTATAGACTAGGGCCTGGCGCTGCTCAGGAGACAAGTTGCCAACGGGGGTCTGGGAGTTGCTTAGGATACCTTGCAGTAGCTTGCTGGCCACGTATTCCCGTTTGGAGACGCCGGGGCTGGAGATGGTGGGGTTATCCAGGGAAAACTTTTGGTGGTGCTCGAAAGGAAAGGCGTATTCAGAAGCTACCGGCATGGCTCCACTCCCAACCCAAACTTGCTTGGCCCACTTTCCTTGACTGGGAATCCCAGAAAGCAAGGTCTCAAAAAAGACACTACGGGTTATCGTATCAAGGGGATCCCTGCGTGGGGGAGCAGTTGGGTTTGGTCTCCCCGGGAAAGATTGCCATGCACTTGAGCGAGTCTTTTCGACGCACCAAAATTGTTGCCACCCTTGGCCCCGCCAGCTCCGATCCAGCCATTCTTAGGGAAATGATCCTGCAGGGGGCAACCACCCTTCGCCTTAACTTTTCCCATGGGGATCACGAGCTCCACCGCCGCAACATCCGCCTCATCCGCCAAACCGCTATGGACCTGGGCATCCAGGTCGCCATTTTACAGGACCTGCAGGGGCCCAAAATCCGCCTGGGCAAGTTTGCTGGAGGCTCGATTACCCTCAAGAGCGGGGATCCCTTCGTGTTAACCAGTAAGCCCGTTTTGGGATCCCAGGAGCGCAGTTGGGTCACCTACGACAAGCTGGCCCAAGAGGTGCCGGAAGGAGCAACCATCCTTCTCGATGACGGTCGCGTCGAGATGCGCGTGGAGGCGGTGGATCCGGCAGCGGGGGAGCTCTTTTGCCGCACCATTGTTGGCGGCACCCTCTCCGACCACAAGGGAGTAAATTTCCCTGGGGTGCGCCTTAGCATTGGCGCCGTTACCGAAAAGGACAAAGAAGACCTCTATTTCGGCCTCAACCAAGGAGTGGACTGGGTGGCCCTCAGCTTTGTGCGGGATCCCTCGGATGTGCTGGAGGTGCGGGAGCTGATGGCTGCCGTCGGCAAGCGGGTTCCCATCATCGTCAAGATTGAAAAACACGAGGCCATCCAGCAACTGCCCCAGATCCTGGCTCTTAGCGACGGGGTGATGGTGGCGCGGGGGGATCTGGGCGTGGAGCTGCCAGCGGAAGAAGTGCCGCTTTTGCAGAAGCGGATCATTGCCATGGCCAACTGCCTGGGGATCCCGGTGATTACTGCTACCCAAATGCTGGACAGCATGGCCCACAACCCCCGCCCCACCCGGGCCGAGATTTCGGATGTAGCCAACGCCATCTTGGACGGCACCGATGCCGTTATGCTCTCCAATGAAACGGCGGTGGGCAAATATCCTGTTGAGGCGGTGGCCACCATGGCCCGCATTGCCCTGCGCATTGAACAGGACTACTTCAGCCCCCTCTACGCCGATCGCCGCCAACACCTACGTGCTCTTGCCCAGCAAGAGTTGAGCCAAAGTAGGGGCAGCTTTGCCGAGGATAACTCGCTGCGTCCCAAAACTCTCATAGCCGATTCCATTAGCCGCGCTGTGGGGGAGATTGCCGAAGAGCTGGAGGCGGTAGCCGTGATGACCCTAACCAAAACAGGGGCTACCGCCCGCAATGTCTCGCGGTTTCGCCCGCGTACCCCCATTCTGGCCGTAACACCCCATGTGGAGGTGGCGCGGCGACTGCAGTTGGTGTGGGGGGTACGGCCCCTGTTGGTTCTGGACTTGCCTACCACCCGCCAGACCCTTCAAGCTGCCATTAGCCAAGCCCAGGAAGAAGGCCTGCTCAAGGACGGGGACTTGGTGGTGCTCAGTGCCGGCACCCTACCGGGCATCTCTGGTTCCACTGACCTCATCAAGGTAGAGGTGGTGAAGGCGGTGGTAGCTAGAGGCAGAGGATTTGGCAAAGGCACTGTCAGTGGCCCAGCCCGTATCCTTCGCTCCAGCCTCGATGCCAGCAAGATTACCCCCGGCGACATCCTGGTTGCCCGTACCACCGATGCCAGCTATGTAGAGGCAATCAAGCAGGCGGCTGGAGTCATTACCGAAGAGGACGGCGTCTCCTCCCATGCAGCTGTCATTGCTCTGCGACTGGGAGTGCCCGTGCTGGTGGGGGTTAAAGATGCCACACGCCTTATCCGCGATGGGGCCATCGTTACCCTAGACCCAGAAAAAGGCACGGTGACTTCAGGAGCAGACGGCCTGGGTTTTTAA
>NZ_JANSIV010000128.1:0-634 GCF_047502705.1 Synechococcus sp. H70.1 | reverse complement strand
AGCTTGGACCAT
Organism: Synechococcus sp. H70.1; assembly: GCF_047502705.1. Lineage (NCBI taxonomy): Bacteria > Bacillati > Cyanobacteriota > Cyanophyceae > Synechococcales > Synechococcaceae > Synechococcus > Synechococcus sp. H70.1. Next base: position 622 of record NZ_JANSIV010000128.1, on the reverse strand, counting down.
CAGGCGCGGCACCAAAGCCCCTCAAGCTGCTGGGATAATACATAGCGATTTTGAACGGGGTTTTATTCGTGCTGAAACTATTGCTTACGAGGACTACGTGCGCTGCGGCTCCGAAGCTGCCGCCCGAGAAGCTGGCTTGCTGCGTTCAGAAGGCCGAGAATACGTGGTGCAAGATGGAGACGTGATATTATTCCGATTTAATGTTTAAGCTGGTCTTCGTAAAGCCGGCCAAAAGTTAAGCTGATGATTGGGGTTCCAAAAAAGCGCTGTGAAGGCGTGTTGCCTTCCAAAAGCCGAACGGGACGGGGAAAGTAGTGGAGTGCATAGCCAAAGCGTACGCCCTGCACAGCACGATAGCTGGTACCAAAGTAGGCCCCGAACACCACCATACCCCCAATGCCGGGATGCAAACGGCCTTTAGGCAGTGCTTGAAATACGTCGTAAATGCGCTCGCCTAGTTCCGGCTCATAGCGATTGTTCTGGTTGTGATCGTTAAAGTAGGGATAAACCCACCCCAGCGTTGGTCCTGCAGAGAATTGCACGTAAGGTCGTAGGTTGTCGGCGATCTGCTCACGCCAAAGACGTCGCTGCACCCCTGTTTGAAGGGGAAGAAGAAGTAGAT
>NZ_JANSIV010000127.1:0-24215 GCF_047502705.1 Synechococcus sp. H70.1 | reverse complement strand
CCGCTCGAGGGCCGCTGCGAGCTCTGCCGCTTGCTGCGGCAAGGGATCCCGCCCGCAGCGCCACCAACGCAATCGCCAGGGCCGTTAGCGACAGAACCCCTGCCAGGATCTCCGGGATCCCCACTCTTGCTTGCTTCCCTCTCTGTACGGATTTGCCCACGCCCTGGTCTTGGGACTAGGCAGACAAGGCCCTCTCTACAATATCGCTGTAGGGGCGGGGGAAGATCAGCCAAACCTGGCTTTGCGTTTCCACCAGGGATCGCACCAGTGGCGAGAGCTGGGCAATTTCCACGTAGCCGTCCTCGGTTTTGAGTTGGATCCCTTGGTCGTAGAAGCTGTAGCCCTGGACATGGGCCGAGCGAATTCCCAAGTAGCTTTCTGGATCCAAGCCATCTTGCTGCATCTTCTGGCTTAGAGTTGCCACCAGCTCTTGGCGTCGCTCTTCTGACAAGCGGGTGATGTTGCGGGCTTTGAACAGATCCCGATCCAAATAGCGCCGCGCCAAATCGGCCAAGATGGGATCCTTCCCCGCCATGGCCCAAAAGCGAAAAGGGTAGCTGAACATCACATCGTCAGCGGCCAAATAGAGGGGCAAAGGCAGCTCGAAGGGATCCCCCTTTTGCGCCGCCAGCGCCGCCCAACACCAGGCACTCAAGATGGGATCCAACTCGATCTTTCCCTGTTGCAACAGCACCTGGGCCCGCTTGAAGAGCCGCTCCAAAATAAAGCGGGCACACAGGCTCTTGGGGTGCTGGTACACCTGGGTGTACATGAAATAGCGCACCACCAGATAGTGCTCAATGGCTCCCAGGCCCTTGCGGGCGGGAATGGAGAGGGATCCTGTCTCCGGGTCGTAGTCCAACACCGTGAGGATGCGATCCAGATCCAGGTGGCCGTATTGGGCGCCGGTGAGCAGGCTGTCGCGCATCAGGTAGTCAAAGCGGTCGCAGTCCAGTTGGCTGGCAATCAGCTGCCCCACCAGCGGCAGGGGAAATTGTTTCTGCCACACCTGCTCCAGTTGGGTCGGCAGTTGCGGGTCGAACTCCGCCACCAGCGTGGCTATCTGGGGATCCTCCCGCACGATGCGGGCCGTCCAGACCTCGTGCCGGCAGCCGAAGATTTCCTCGCCGGCATGGCTAAAGGGGGCATGGCCAATGTCGTGCAGCAGAGCGGCAACCAGCGTTACAGCGCGGTAGGGGCGCAGCTCCGGGTAGCGGCGGGCCAATTTGTCAAACAGGCGCCGCGTAACCTGCAGCACTCCCACCGAGTGGGTAAAGCGGGAGCCCTCAGCGCCATGGAAGGTAAAAAAAGCGGTGTCCAACTGGCGGATGCGGCGCAGGCGCTGGAAGGCCGACGTGTCGATGAGGCGAATCAGCAGCGCCTCGACCGGATCCCCGCCATCTAGGCTAATGGCGCCGTGCAGGGGATCGTGGTAGGTGCGGGACTTGCAAAAACGCAGCGCCATACTCCCACCATACTCCCCGATTGGCTGATCTTCGGCTAGCTTGGCTGGGGGCTTCCCCCACCTCTGCAGCAAAGCTACCCTATGGGATCCCCTACTTGGCAAAAGAGGCAAGCCCCCAGACCCGTTCGGTTGCTGCTGCTCTCAGTGGCAATCGGGATGCTGGGGTGGGGGCTGACCGCTTGTTCCGAAGCCTCTAGAATGCCCAGCTCGCCCGCCCTCACCCGCTATGTGGCTCTGGGAGCCAGCGATGCCGTTGGCTTCAACGCCTCCATCTCCTGCGATGGCCCAGCCAACGCTGCCGGCACCCCCCCGCAGCGCTCAGAACCCCTGGACTGCCCCAATGGGACGGGGTATGTCCCCCGCCTGGCCCGCCTACTGCCCGGCCCGGTGGAGCTAATTAACTTGGGCCGCTCAGGAGCCGTCCTCAGCCCAGCCCTGCAAGCCCTGCGGGAAGGGATCCCGGCCAACCTGCTTCAGGACCAAGTGCCGCGCATCCCTCCCGACGCCACCCTGATTACCCTCTGGGTAGGCGGCAACGACACCAACGCCATTGTCTTTGCCGCAGCCCAACGGGTCCTGCAGGGCGAGGATCCCTTGCCCTTTATTGAGCGCCAGATCCAACAATTTGCCGCCGACTACCAAACCCTGCTGCAGGCGGTGCGGGCCCGCGCCCCCCAAGCCCGCCTGGCGGTGGCCAACCTGCCCAACTTTGCCCTGATCCCCCTGGGGCAGCAGCAGCCCAGGGGCCTGCGGCAGCTGCTGGCTTTGGTCTCCGTCGGCCTCAGCCAACGGGCCATTAACCCCCTGAGCCAGGAGGGGATCCCCGTGGTGGACCTCCTCTGCGATCCCCGCTCCTACCGCCGCGAGTCTTTCTTCCCCGGCCCGCTAGCCGATGGCTTTCATCCCAACGACCGGGGATATGCCGACCTGGCGGAGGCTTTCCTGAGGATCCTGCAGCAGCCGGTCCCACCCCAGCGCCACTGCCCCCCCTTTAGCGAGGTGGGATCCCTTGCTCCCGAGGCATTGGCAGAGCTCTCGTCTAGCAGCTTCCCAAAAGCAGAACTTTCCTTCCCCAGCCCAGGGAAGCCCTGAGAGCCAGCCACCCCCGTCTTACGAAGCCGCCACCGCCGCCGAGGAGCGCCGCCGCCGTCCCAAGGCCAGCCGTTCCTGTTCCGGCTGGGCTTCCCCAACAGGCAGAGAGGATACCGGCCCAGACTCCTCTTCAGGCGACTGCACAAAAACCAGTATCGTCGGCTTGCCGGGCAGTTGTTCGCGGACAAAGCGGCGCACCACCCGCTCCACCTCTGCCTTGAGGCCAGCCCAGTCAATCTCCAACCTGCCCCGCTCCAGCGAGCGGGCAAAGTGCGGCCATGCTTGCTTGAGGGTCTCCTCCACTAGGGGTTTCAAGTCGGATCCCTTGAGAGAGGTGCCCTCACCTGCCAGGCCCAAACTTTGCACCTGCGGCGTGCAGAGCAACTGGCCCCTGCCATCCAAGCTGATGACCACCGTCACCATGCCATCTCTGGCAATCTGCTGGCGCTCCTGCAGCATCTCGTCCATGACCACCCCATCGTGGGAAGCGGCAATCATCTGTACCCCCGTGGGCACCTTGCCGACAACAGCAATGCGCTCCTGGTTCACCTCCACCACATCGCCATTGTCGATGATCACGATGTTTTCCCGCGGGATCCCCATGCTCATTGCCGTTTCGGCGTGCTTGACCAGCATGCGGTACTCCCCGTGGGTGGGGACAAAGAACTTGGGACGGGTGAGGGCGATCATCAACTTTTGATCTTCCTGGCAGCCGTGGCCGGAGACGTGCAGCCCCTTGTCTTTGCCGTAGATAACATTTGCCCCCAGCTCCATCAGCTTGTCGATGACCCGCGTTACCGCCAGCGTGTTGCCGGGAATGGGGTTGGCCGACCAGATCACTGTATCTCCCGGCTTAATCTGCAACTGCGGATGCTCGCCGTTAGCAATGCGGGTCAAAGCAGCCAGGGGTTCGCCTTGGGATCCCGTGGTGAGGATGATTACCTTATCATCCGGCAAGCTGTTGATGACATGCATCGGCTGCAGCGTTTCATCCTTGCAGCGGATGTAGCCCAGGCGCCGCGCGTGGGCCACCACGTTTAACATCGAGCGCCCCAGCAGAGATACCACCCGGCCCTGCTGCTCGGCAATCTGCAACACCAAATTGAGGCGATGCACCGAAGAAGCAAAGGTAGTGATGATTACCCGTCCCTTAGCTTCCGCAATGGCTTTGGTGAGGCCCGGCACTACCGCGGCTTCAGAAGGAGTAAAGCCGGGTACCTCAGCATTGGTGGAGTCGCTGATAAGACAGAGCACCCCCCTTTCCCCATGCTCAGCTAGCCGATGGAGGTCAAAGCGCTCGCCATCCACCGGCGTGTGGTCAATCTTGAAGTCGCCCGTCTGGATGACAACGCCCACCGGCGTGTGCAAAGCCACGGTAAAGCTGTCGGCAGAAGAGTGGGTATTGCGAATAAATTCGGCAAAGAAGTTCTTGCTCAGGCGCACAATATCCCGCGGCCCCACGGGGCGCAATTCTGTACGATTCAGAAGACCCATATCGCGCAGTTTTTCCTCCAGCAGCGCCAGCGCCAAGCGGGGGCCATAGATGACTGGGATGTCAAATTCCCGCAAGTGGTAAGGGATCCCGCCAATGTGATCTTCGTGGCCGTGGGTAACCACCATTGCCCGCAGCTTGTCCCGGTTTTGCTTGATATAGGTCATGTCCGGTAGCACGATGTTGACACCGTGCATTGTCTCATCGGGGAAAGCCAGGCCGGCATCCAGCAGGATGATGTCGTCTTCGTAGCGGAAGACCCAGGTGTTTTTGCCAATCTCGCGTTCGCCTCCTAGCGGGATCATCTGCAGAGAGGAAGTGGGCTTGGCAGCAGAGGTCCCAGGACGGGAAGCAACCGAAGTCCGTGGTGTTGGCATACGAGCTACAGATCCTCAACAGCGACAGCTGAACAAACAAAAACCGATGCAGACAAAGCCCTGAAAGCCAGCAGCAAAGTCAGCAGGGAAAGCTGGATTTTGCTACCAGAACCTGTCCCCTCCCAGTTGGGAAAGAGCAAAAAATCCTAAAAGGACAGCTGATTTAACCACAGGTTAAATTCCGCGAAGTTTCCCCTAAAAACCTCCCTCCAGTAGAGGCACAACTCGAAAAAGATGTGGTCATGAAGCCTTTGCTGCCGCTGGTTTGGATCCCTGCGCCTCCTCGAGTAGCCCCATCTCTTGCAGTACTTGTCGCAAAGTCTGTAGAGAATTGGCCTGAAGAGGGGCTAAGGGAGAGCGCACTTGACCCACTTGCCAACCCTGCATTGCCAGCGCCGTCTTGATGGGAACGGGGTTGGTCTCAATGAACAAAACCTTAAACAGCGGCAAGAGACGTAAGTGGTAGGCTAAAGCTTGCTCGTGCTGCCCCTCAGCGTAGCTTTGGATCAATTCCTGCAGCTGCGGTCCAACCAGGTGACTGGCTACGCTGACTACCCCCCTCCCTCCCAAGGACAAAATTGGCAATGTCAGGGAGTCATCCCCAGAGTAGATACTAAAGTGAGGGGGGGTAAGCCGCCGAATTTCCGAGACTACGTCCATTATACCACTGGCTTCCTTAATGGCAACAATGGTCTCCAACTCCGCCAATTTCGCCACTGTTTCCGGCTGGAGGCTTACCCCTGTGCGGCCGGGGATGTTGTAGAGCATGATGGGCAAGTCGCTGGCTTGGGCAATAGCCTTGAAATGCTCGTAGAGCCCCGCCTGGCTGGGCTTGTTGTAGTAGGGCACCACTTGGAGGGAGCCATCCAGGCCCAACTGGGCAGCTTTTTTAGTGGCTTCGATAGCCTCGCGGGTGGAGTTGGAGCCTGTGCCGGCAATCACCTTGGCCCGCCCCCCTACGGCCTCCCGTACCACCCGAAACAGTTCGTACTCCTCTTGCCAGCTGAGGGTGGGAGACTCGCCAGTGGTGCCGCAGACCACCAAGCCATCGCTGCCGTGGGTTACCAAGTAATCGGCCAAACGAGCGGCCTCATCGTAATTGATTTCCCCCTCTTCCGTAAAGGGAGTCACCATGGCCGTTAGCACTCGACCGAAGTTCACCGATTGCTTCTCCCCCTCCACCACACCAATTGGACAACGTCACCTGGCCCTCCAGATGAGACCAGCTCGCTTCTCCATCATACCTGCCTTCGCGTCAGGGATCCCCTCTGACCAACCCCAGCTCGCCAGTTGCCCCCGGCCAAAGCAGGAGATATATTGGAGGGGGCAGATTGTTTGAACCCAGAATGTCGAGCTGCTTACCAGTTCTGCCGTTAGCCCTGGGGTGAGCAGCCCTGTTGCTCTTGAGCTGTCCATTTTGAGGAGGCCCATCCATGGACGCCCTAACTGCTCTCAAGACGCGCGTCTCCGCCGATCATTTCGATCCCAGCCGGCTTCTATCGGAAGCGGAGATCCGAGAGCTGGTGGCCTATGCTACGGAAGCTCCTTCCTCTTTCAACATCCAGCACTGGCGGTTTGTGGCCGTCACTGATCCCAAGGACAAAGAGCGCCTCAAAGCCCTGGCCTACAACCAACAGAAGGTGGCGGATGCGGCGGTGGTGTTCATTGTCCTGGGGGATCTCAAAGGCTATGAGAAGCTGCCTGAGATTGTCCAAAGGGCAGTGGCTGCGGGGATTCTCCCCCCGGAACGGGCAGAAAGCTGGGTCAACATGGCCCAAGCCACCTACGCCAACAACCCCACCTTGGCGCGGGATGAGGCGATTCGCTCTGGGGCGCTAGCGGCCATGGCCTTGATGATTGCGGCCCAGGCAAAGGGCTTGGTGAGCGGGCCGATGATTGGCTTTGACCCAGAAGGGGTGAAGCGGGAGTTCGCCATTGCTGACCGCTACGTGCCGGTGATGCTGCTGGCGGTGGGCTACCCCGCCGCGGGCAACTTGCCGCGCAAGCCCCGCCTGGGGGTGGAGGAGGTGCTGGCCTTTGGGCGAGGACGGGAGTTTTAAAACAGGGGGGCCGGGGCAGCGGAGTTGGCGGGAGGTTCCCCAGCCCATGGCAAAGGAAGCAGAGCTTGGCCTCAGGGCTGGAGGAAGTTGACCAACCTTTGCAGGCGATCCCAAGCGGCGCCGCTGGCAAGGATCTCCCGCGCGCGGGCAATTCCGGCTCTCAAGTCAGCCACAGCTCCCGCTACCTGGAGAGCTAGCGCCGCATTGAGGGCCACCACATCCCGCTGGGCAGGTTCCCCCTCTCCCTGGAGGACGCGGCTGAGGATAGCGGCATTTTCCGCTAAGTCCCCTCCCTGGAGAGCCTGGACGGACGCAGGGGTGAGATCGTAATCCCGCGGGTTCAAGACTTCCGTGCGCAGGGATCCCTGGGAGAGAACGGCCAAGTCCGTGGGCTGGGCAAGGCCAGCTTCGTCAAGGCCTTCCCGGCTATGGAGTACGATGGCTGCTTTCCGCCCTAGCAGGCGCAGAGCCTCGGCCATGACCGGCACCAGCTCCGGCGCATAAACCCCGATGACCTGCCGGTTGGGGTAGAAAGGATTGACCAAGGGCCCCAGCAGGTTGAAAACAGTGCGCACCTTGAGGGCCCGTCGGTAGGGAGCTACCGCCCGCATCGCTGGGTGCCAGTTGGGGGCAAAGAGAAAGGTAATGCCCACTTCTGCCACTGCCGCCCGCACCCGCTCCGGCTCGGCGTTGAGGTTCACCCCCAAAGCCTCCAGCACGTCCGCCGAGCCCACTCTGCCGGAAGCGGAACGGTTGCCATGCTTTACCACCGGGATCCCGGCAGCGCTGACCACGAAGGCCACGGCGGTGGAAATGTTAAACGTCCCGGCCCCATCTCCCCCGGTGCCGCAGGTATCCAGCAAGAGGGGCAGATCCAGAGGGGATCCCAGAGAAGCGCGCTGCAGCACCCGCGCCATGCCGGCCAGCTCGCTGGCGCTCACTCCCTTGGCTTGCAGAGCCGCCAAAATCGCTCCCGACACCACATCCGGCACTTGGTTGTGCAACCAGCCGTTCATAAGCTGCTCCGCCTGGGCCTCGCTGAGGGATTGCCGCTCCAGCAGTTGGCCTAAAAGCTGGGGCCAAAGGTCAGCTGTTGCCGTCATGGGTGGGGACTGGTTTTGAGAAAGCCTTCACCCTAGCATACGCCTGTTTGGGCTGCTGCCGGCAAGGCGGCTAGAGATCCCGCAGCCAAGGGAGCCAAGACAGGGGCAGCCGCCGCCAGATCCCTTCGCTCCCCGCCGGATCCAGCACGCGCCAGGCCAACAACCCTGATGCTGAGAAAAAGGTCAAGGCCAACAGCAGCGCCAGGGTGCTTTGGAGGGCCAAGCCAACTTGAGATCTGCTCTGGGCAGGTCGGGATCCCTCTTGAGGCGGGAAGGGTGGTTTTGCAGAAGTTGGGGAGGGGCGCAACGGAGTAGCAGGAAGGGGGGGCCCTGGCAGCCGCCGTAAAGCCATGACCACCGCTTGGGGTTGCTGCGGCTGGCGCATCCACCGGTTGAGCTCGGCCAGGGGTTAGGGACACCCAGTGCCTGCCTACCAACGGCCGATTGTTACTCACCACCACCAGGGAGTCTGGCTGCTGTTGGGCAAGGGCATAGGTCACTCGACAATGGCCTGCTCCAGGCGAACTCCCCGTGACTGCTGGCCAGCGTTGGCGTCCCCCACCCCAGCGCGGGCTGCCGAGACGGCAAATCCCAAACTGGACCCCTGGCGCAAGAAGGCGCGCGCTATCGATTCTTCCTGGGGATCGATAGCCTGTCGGCTCAGGCGTTCCAGCTCCGCCATCACCGCTTGTGGCAGCACCCCCACCCCAAAACGGCTCCATTCTTGCCAGAGGGCCGGGCGACCCGCCAGGACTCAACTCAGCTTGGGAAGGCGGGATCCCTCGGCTAGGCAGAGGCGAATGGCCAGGGGATAAAGGCGATGTTCCTGGACCTGGATGCGCCGGTGCAGAGACTCCACCGTATCTTCCGGCAGAACCGGCACGGCTGCTTGGGCCACGATGGGGCCGCTGTCCATTTCCAACGTGACGCGGTGGACGGTGCAGCCAGTGATTTTTACGCCGCACGCCAGCGCCTGCTCGACCGCCCGCAGGCCCTTGAAGCTGGGCAGGAGGCTGGGGTGAAGGTTTAAGACCCGCTCCGGATAGGCAGACAGCAACACCTGGGTCACCAAGCGCATCCAGCCAGCCATGATTACCCACTCCACCTGATGCTGCTGCAGCACCTGCACGATGGCGGCATCCAGCGCCTCCCGACTAGGATACTCCCGATGGTTGAGCAGGACACAGGGGATCCCTCTTCGCTGCGCCCGCTGCCGCACATAGGCCTCGGGATTGTTGGTGATAACAACGGCAATGTGGGCTGGCAACTCGCCGGCCTCGATGGCCTGGGCAATGGCCTCGAAATTGCTGCCGTTGCCGGAAGCCAAGATGCCTAGGATCCCCGGCTGAGGCGGAGCCGGGATCGCGTCAGGATTCGGCCAGAGGAGGCTGGGTAAGTTCATCTTTGACCAACAGCCACCACTTCTAGAGCCCCTCGTTCAAGGTACCCCATTCCCCTCCCTTTCGCACCCTGAGCTGAGCCTGCCTCTTAAAATAGAAGGCTGACCTTGCCACCCCAGGGATCCCATGCCGCGTCGTACTGACATTCACAAGATCTTGCTCATCGGAGCGGGGCCTATTGTTATTGGCCAAGCCTGCGAGTTTGACTACTCGGGCACCCAAGCCTGCAAAGCCCTGCGAGAGGAGGGCTACGAGGTAATCCTGGTCAACTCCAACCCGGCCACCATCATGACGGATCCCAGCATGGCGGATCGCGTCTACATCGAGCCGGTGACGGCGGACTTCGTGGCCCAGATCATCGAGCGGGAGCGCCCCGATGCCCTCCTTCCCACCATGGGGGGTCAGACGGCCTTAAATGTGGCGGTGGAGCTGGCCCGGCGCGGGATCCTGGACCAGTACGGGGTGGAGCTAATTGGGGCCAAGCGGGAGGCTATTGAAAAGGCGGAGGATCGGGAGCTCTTTAAGCAGGCAATGCAGCGGCTTGGCCTGGCCGTGCCCCGCTCAGGGTTGGCCCGCAGCCTGGCCGAAGCCAAGCAGATTGCCCAAGAGATTGGCTATCCCCTCATCATCCGCCCTGCCTATACCTTGGGAGGCACCGGCGGCGGTGTGGCCTACAACCAGGAGGAGCTGGAGGAGATCTGCGCCGCCGGCCTGGAGGCCAGCCCGGTCTCCCAGATCCTGGTGGAAGAGTCGGTGATTGGCTGGAAGGAGTTTGAGCTGGAGGTGATGCGGGATCTGGCGGACAACGTGGTCATCATCTGCTCGATTGAAAACATTGACCCCATGGGGGTACACACCGGCGACTCCATCACCGTGGCCCCGGCCCAGACCCTCACCGACAAGGAGTACCAGCGGCTGCGGGACTACGCCATCGCCATCATGCGCGAAATTGGGGTGGAAACCGGGGGATCCAACGTGCAGTTTGCCGTCAACCCCGCCAATGGTGAAGTGCGGGTGATCGAGATGAACCCGCGGGTTTCCCGCTCTTCTGCTTTGGCCAGCAAGGCCACCGGCTTCCCCATTGCCAAGATTGCCGCCAAGCTGGCCGTGGGCTACACGCTGCCGGAGCTCCCCAACGACATTACCCGCAAAACGCCGGCCAGCTTTGAGCCTACCCTCGACTATGTGGTCACCAAGATCCCCCGCTTTGCCTTTGAGAAGTTCCCCGGTGCAGAGCCGGTTTTGACCACCCAGATGAAGTCGGTGGGGGAGGCAATGGCCATTGGCCGCACCTTCCAAGAATCTCTCCAGAAGGCGCTGCGATCCCTAGAGATCGACCGCCCTGGCTTTGGCAGCGACCGACCGGAAGTCTTCCCTACCCCAGAGGAGGTGCGGGCCAACCTGCGCACCCCCAACCCTTTTCGCCTCTTGACCATTCGCACCGCCCTGCTCATGGGTTTTTCCGTTCAGGAAATTGCCCAGCTTACCCACATTGATCCCTGGTTTATCGACAAGCTGCAGGAGCTGGTGGAAGTGGAACAAGCCCTCAAGGGGCGGGAGCTGGGATCCCTGAGTGCTGAGGATCTGCGCCACCTTAAGCAAATGGGCTTCAGCGACCGACAAATTGCCCACCTGACCGGCTCCACTGAAGCGCAGGTGCGGGATCGCCGCAAGGCACTGGGGGTGATCCCCACCTACAAAACCGTCGATACCTGTGCCGCCGAGTTCGAGGCGACCACCCCCTACCAGTACTCCACCTACGAGAGCGAATCCGAGACCTTCCCCACCGCCAAGCCGAAGGTGATGATCCTGGGGGGCGGCCCCAACCGCATTGGCCAAGGGATCGAGTTCGACTACTGCTGCTGTCATGCCGCCTTTGCCCTCAGCCGTCTTGGATATGAGACCATCATGGTCAACTCCAACCCCGAGACGGTTTCCACCGACTACGACACCGCCAATCGCCTCTACTTTGAGCCCCTGACCTATGAAGAGGTGATGAACCTGGTCGAAGCTGAGCAGCCGGTGGGGCTTATCCTGCAGTTTGGCGGCCAAACCCCCCTGAAGCTGGCCCAGAGGCTGGCAGCAGCTCAGGCGCCCATCTGGGGCACTTCCCCTGACTCCATTGACATAGCCGAGGATCGCGGTCGTTTTGGGCGCCTGCTTCAGGAATTGGGGATCCGCCAGCCGGCCCACGGCATTGCCCACAGCGTGGAAGAAAGCCTGGAAATTGCTCGCCGCATCGGCTACCCGGTGGTGGTGCGGCCCAGCTATGTGCTGGGGGGGCGGGCCATGGAGATTGTCTATTCCGACCAGGATCTGCAGCGCTACATGCAGCTAGCCGTGGCAGTGGATCCCGACCGTCCTGTGCTGGTGGACCAGTTTTTGGAAGAGGCGGTGGAGGTGGATGTGGATGCCATTGCCGACCGCACCGGGGCTGTAACCATCGGCGGGATCCTAGAGCACATCGAGCAGGCCGGAATCCACTCGGGGGATTCCGCCTGCGTCTTGCCCAGCCGCACCCTCAGCCCCGCAGTGCTGCAGGTGATTCGCGACTGGACGGTGAAGCTGGCGCAAGCTCTCAGGGTGGTGGGACTCATTAACGTGCAGTACGCCGTCCAGAAGGAGCAGGTTTACGTCCTGGAGGCCAACCCGCGCGCTTCCCGCACCGTACCATTTGTCAGCAAGGCCATTGGCCACCCTCTGGCCGATTATGCCGCCCAGGTGATGAGCGGCAAAACCCTGGCGGAGCTGGGCTTTACCCAGGAGGTGATCCCACCCTACGTGGCTGTCAAGGAGGCGGTGCTGCCGTTTCACAAGTTTCCTGGTACCGACACGTTGCTGGGGCCGGAGATGCGCTCCACCGGCGAGGTGATGGGGATTGACACCGACTTTGGCCGTGCCTTTGCCAAGGCGCAACTGGCTGCCGGCCAGAACCTGCCCCTAGGGGGCACGGTGTTCATCAGCGTTAGCGATCGCGACAAGCAGGCCGTGATCCCACTGGCCCAAGAGTTTGTCAAGCTGGGCTTTCGTCTACTGGCCACTGCCGGCACGCAAAAAGTTCTGGCCCAACACGGGATCCCTGTCGAGAAGGTGCTCAAGCTGCACGAGGGCCGGCCCCATGTTATCGACGCCATCAAAAACCGCCAGATTCAGCTTATTGTCAATACCCCTTCCGGCAGCGAGGCCCAACAGGATGGGCGGAAGATCCGGCGCACGGCCCTGGCCTACAAGATCCCTTTGGTTACTACTCTGGCCGGGGCCAAGGCCACCGCGGCTGCCATCCGCGCCCTGCAGTCGGGATCCCTACAGGTGAAGTCCCTGCAGGAGTTTCACGCCGAAATTGGGAGATAGATCTCAGCCTTCTTAGGTTACCTTTCTGAAGAAATTCTTAAGACCTTCACCTTAAGAAATTCTAAAGTTCTCGGCTGGAGAAAGTGGCCTTGGCTGCCCAGGAAAAGCCGAGACCAAGGCATCAAAATCGCAACACTGATTTGCCTATTTGTATCGATACATCAATTTGTTTCACATTCTGGCTGCACACGTTAGGGATCCCTGTCGGCATCCCGAAAACTGTCTAGTTTGGAAGAAAGCTCCCCTAGGCCTTGTCGAAGGAGCTCCTGAGATCAGTTCGGCAAAGGCAGGGGGGAGGTGGCTTTGCTGAAATTTTCTAGGAGTTGGCCTATGAGTACGGTCATTCGTCGCTCCGCTGCTGCGCGGCGGCTGTGGAGTTGGGAAAGTTTTTGTCAGTGGATTACCAGCACCGAAAACCGGCTTTACATTGGCTGGTTTGGCGTATTGATGATCCCAACATTGTTGGCAGCAACCTTTTGTTTTGTGATTGCCTTCATTGCCGCGCCGCCGGTGGATATGGACGGGATCCGCGAGCCGGTGATTGGCTCTTTGTTGGGGGGCAACAACCTCATTTCTGCAGCGGTGGTGCCCACCTCAGCCGCCATTGCCCTGCACTTCTACCCCATCTGGGAAGCCGCCTCCTTGGATGAGTGGCTCTACAACGGCGGCCCCTACCAGCTCATCGTGTTTCACTTTCTCCTTGGGGTGTGGTGCTACCTTGGCCGGCAGTGGGAGTTGAGCTACCGGCTGGGCATGCGCCCCTGGATTGCGGTGGCCTTTTCTGCGCCGGCGGCTGCCGCTACAGCGGTGCTCTTGGTCTACCCCATCGGCCAGGGCAGCTTCTCAGAGGGACTGCCGCTGGGGATTGCCGGCACCTTCCACTTCATGCTGGCCTTCCAGGCGGAACACAACCTCTTGATGCACCCCACCAGTTGGCTGGGGGTAGCCGGGGTGTTTGGCGGCGCCCTGTTGGCGTCTCTACACGGCTCCCTAGTGCTCTCCAGCCTAATCCGGGAGACCTCGGAAGAGGAGTCGGCCAATGCCGGCTACCGCTTTGGCCAAGAGGAGGTCACCTACAACTTCCTGGCCGGCCACTACGCCTTTTTGGGGCGGCTGGGGATCCCAAGCCTTGGCTGGCGCAACAGCCGCTCTGTCCACTTCTGGATGGCGGCCCTGCCGACCGTAGGGATTTGGGCGGCAGCCATTGGCATTGGGGTGATGGCCTTTAACCTCAATGGCTTCAACTTCAACCAGTCCATTCTGGATAGCCAGGGTCGGTTTATCCCCACCTACGCCGACCTCCTCAACCGCGCCAACCTGGGGATCCAGGCCATGCACGCCCCCAACGCCCACCACTTCCCCCTGCTGCTAGCAGCCAAAGCCGACTAGGCTCGGTCGAGTTCAAAGGCGCGGTGGGCAGCTTGCAGAGCGCGGATTCCTTGCTCCCGTCGCACCACGCAGCTTACCTTAATCTCTGAGGTGCCAATCATCTCAATGTTGATCCCGGCGTTGGCCAAGGCAGCGAAAAAGCGCGCGGCGACGCCGGGATAAATTTCCATGCCGGCGCCGACGATGCTCACCTTAGCGATATCGTGGTCGGCTTCGACCCCCGCCGCCTGCAGCTCCTCGGCCACCTGCCGGCACACGGCCTCAGCCGCCAGCGCTTGCTCCTGGGGCACAGTAAAGGCAATGTCGGTGCTGGGGATCCCATTGTGGTAGCCCCGCTGGCTTTGGATGATGGTATCGACGATAACGCCAGCTGCGGCCAGGCGCCCAAACAGATGGGCAGCCGTCCCTGGGCGGTCCGGCACCTTGCGGATGCCCAGCCGCGACTGCTTGAGATCCAGGGCAACGCCCCGCACGGGGTGGCTGCTGGGGAGGGGATCCCGGCCAGGAGCTACCGTGACCCGATGCAAGTGGGGGATGACCTGAAAGGCTTCTCCCAAGGCCAGGGCGGCCTCCCCAGCCCGCTCAGCAGCCACCACACAGCTTACCTTGATCTCCGACATGGAGATCATCTGGAGATTGATCCCGGCTTCCGCTAGCACTCGAAACATCTCGGCGGCAATGCCCGGGCGACCCATCATCCCCACCCCGGCAATGCTGACCTTGGCCACCGCCTCCTCGACGAGGACTTCCCTACACCCCAGCTCCTGGCCCACCTGCTGTGCCACGGCTGCCGCCTGGGCTGCCTGCGCCCGGCTGACGGTAAAGGCAATGTCGTTGGTAGGGGATCCCTCGGCTGCACTGAGGTGGAGCGACTGCAGGATTAAATCGACGTTGATCCCGGCTGCCGCAATTTCCTGGAACAGCTGAGCGGCAATGCCCGGGCGATCCGGCACTCCCACCAACACCACCTTGGCCTGATCCCAATCCAGCTCCACCGTATCCACTGCCCGGCCCAGCTCAATGCTACTATCGGCGGGGCGAGGGCGGGGAGGAGGAGAAAGAATGAGGGTGCCCTCGGATCCTGCCTGCAAGGGCTCCAGGCTGGAGCGCACCCGCAGCTTGACGCCGTAGTTGCGGGCAATTTCTACGGAGCGGGGGTGGAGCACCTGCGCTCCCAAGCTGGCCAGCTCCAGCATCTCGTCAGCAGTAATCTCTGGCAACAACCTGGCCTCGGGTACCTTGCGCGGGTCGGTAGTAAAGATCCCTGGCACATCGGTGTAGATCTCGCACAGCTCTGCTCCCAGAGCCACCGCCAAAGCCACCGCCGTAGTGTCGGATCCCCCCCGCCCCAGGGTGGTAATTTCCAGCTCAGTTAGGCTGGTGATGCCCTGAAAGCCGGCCACCACCACCACCTCTCCCCGCTCCAAGTGCTGCCAGAGGCGGTCGGTGTGGATGTGCAAAATGCGGGCCCGCCCGTGATCCCGGGTGGTAACAATCCCTACCTGAGCCGCCGTCAGCGAAACGGCAGGATAGCCCAAGCGCTGCAGCGCCAAGGCCAGCAGGGCAATGCTTACCTGCTCGCCCGTGGAAAGGAGCATGTCCCACTCCCGCCACTGGGCCGGCGTGGTCGGGGATCCCTGGAGGATCTGTTCCCCCAGTTCCACCAGGCGGTCTGTTTCCTCTCCCATCGCTGAGACCACCACCACCACCCGCTGGCCCTGATCCACCGTGTGGGCCACCCGCTGGGCCACGGCCTGGATGCGCTCAATGGAGCCGACAGAGGTGCCGCCGTACTTCTGGACAATTAAACCTGCTGGCATGGCTAGGGCTGAGCTGGTTAGGCGTGGTTTGGATCCTACCCCGAACTAGGCCAAGCCCAACCAAGTTTGCAAAAAGGGTGGCACCGGCAGCAGGATCAACACCAGCAACGTCAGCATCCCCAGCCCCAGCAGCTCCCGCCCCTCATCCAGCTCAGTGACGTCGTTGAGGGCCGGCTCGTCGGCACTGGAGATAACAAACAGCAGCAGCGCCCACAATAACAGCCAGGGCTGCACCGTCAAGGCCAGCAGCAGCACCAGCCAGCGAGTTACTCGCCCCACATTGGCCCCCATCTGCTGGCCATAGACGGCGTGGACAAGGTGGCCCCCATCCAGTTGGCCCACCGGCACCAGGTTAAAGGCAACCACCACTAGACCCAGCCAGCCGGCAAAGGCCAAGGGGTGCAGATCGATCACCTGGCCCGGCTGCAATTGATCCCCTAGCACCATACGCGCCAGGATTGCTAGCAGCACCGATAGGCGTGGATCGATGCGATGGAAGCTAATCGGGGTCGGCTGCCCCTCTGGCACTGCCGGAGGATCCGCAGGCGTCGAAAAGACTAGCCCCAGGAGCAACATTGCCAAAGCAACGAGGCTGCCTGCCAGCGGCCCGGCAACGGCAATGTCAAACAGCACCTTGCGGTTGGGCACCGGTTCTTTCAGCTCAATGAAGGCCCCAAAAGTTCCCAGAACAAAAGGCACCGGAATGAAGTAGGGGAGCGAGGTTTTGATGCCGTGGCGGCGGGCCACCCAGTAGCGGATCCCCTCATGGGATCCCAGAATGGCCAGGATCCCCACTGCATAGGGCAGCCCTTGTAGCAGCGAGGGCAAATGCAGCAACCGATCAGGGCTGACCCCAGCCGCCTGGGCGCCGGCAGTTAGAGTTGTCCAAAAGGTAAACAGCAGTAGCCCCAGCGCCAGCAGAGGCCATTCTTCCTGACGGGTTAGGGAGCGCCGCGCCGCTGGGTTGGGCACCAGAGCAAAAAAAGGCTTGCCGGCAAACCCCTCCTGGAGCACCACTAGAAAGCGCTTGCCAAAGGTGGTTTCCACATTCCGCTGCACCCGCTCATAGGCTTCGGTGGGATCCGCCCGCAAATTGCCGCGGCAGATGATGGCCTGAGGGCGGTATTCCACGCTTTGCAGATAGAAAACGTTCCAAGGAAAGCAGCGATTGAGCTTTTCCCGCGACACCTCAGCGATGGAAAGGGGAGCAGCCGCAGCCCCTTCCTCCTCGTCTTCCTCTCTCTCCAGCAAAGGCTCCTGCTCTGGTTCGGGATCCCGCTCGAGCGGGGTGTTTTCCGCCCGAGGCGGAGGGCTTGCTGGTGGAGGCGGGAGACGCCCCCGCCGCACCAGGGTCATGCTGGCAAAGTAAGAAGCCAAAAACAGCCCCAACATCAGCAAAGGGGGCATTTCGTACTGAAACACCTGCCGCCCCAGCACCCAAATCAGGGGGGGCAGCATCATCACCAGCCACAGGATCCGCCACGGCACCTTGGAGAGGCGGGCCACGCTTTTTTGTAGCAGCAGGTAGGTCGTTGAACCCACCAGCGCCAACAGGATCCAATCTGCCATGAGCTCAAATATGGAGATACCCCTACCAAGCTAGCGGCAAACCTCCTCCGCTTGCTACCGCCACCCCTAGGGATCTCTTAGGAGCTTGCTCGGCTTAAAGCAGCACCCGGATCTAAGCAGGCGGTGGGGGGCACTTGCTTTTGTAAGCGACGGAGAGGATCCTCCCCCTCAGCCCAACATCCAGGCTGGAAGCAAGGGATGCCCCGTCATTGCCCGCAGGGTGAAATAGACAAACAGCAGCAGAGCCAGGGCTCCCAGCGTCACCAGAGCCCCTGCCGTCCGGCTTTTGCGATACAGGTTCACAAAGGGCTGGAGGCCAGCCCAGATCCCTCCTAGCAAGACAGTAATGAAGTAGGTAGGGTAGCGGGAGACATTCTCCACAAATTGATCTTCTAATCGGCGGGGAGGCTGCGGCTGGGGCATGGGCAGAAAGCAATCCAAGTCCACTCCCTATTGACACTCCCCTGACTAGTCGCGAAGCAAGACGTAGTCCTTAGTCAAGGGATTCTTACGCAGTCCACAGAGGGACTCGTAAAGGCGCTGTCAAAACGCCCCTAGATGGTTGGCTCCGCTTACTTGTTGACTTACAGCCCTGTCCGGATTTTTTACCGGGGCAGGTGCTTGCCTAGGAGCAATTGTAGCATTGGCAAGCGACTCAAGTCGCTTAAGGACTATGTCCCGCTAACGCGAGCGGGCTTTTCCGCCCCGCACTAACCGCTGGCTGAAGCAGCAGGAAACCTGATATGGATATGGTAGGGGTTATCCGGCCTCCTTTGCTGGACTAATGCAAGAATTGTCCTCTGATGCCTTCAATCGTGCTGGGGAGCTGCCTGGGGATCAGGCCCTGGCATTAATGCGTGTTCAGGAGGCCCTGGATCAACTGGAGGCGGCCATTCTCAGCAGTCCTCGTTTGTTCTGGTCTCGCACCCTCATAGACGAAGAAAAGATCCTGGAGCAGTTGGACTTCATTCGCCTTACCTTGCCCACTGCTTTGGAGGAAGCTGAGGAAGTGCTGCGCCAGCGGGATCAGATCTTGGCGGAGGCCCATCGCTACGCCCAGGAAATCGTGGCCATGGCCCAGCGCCGGGCCGAGCAGCTTGTTAGCGAATCAACCATCCTCCGCCAAGCCCAAGCTCAAGCGGAACAGTTGTTGCGGCAAACCTACCAACAGAGCGAGGAAGTGCGGCGACAGACCCTCCAAGAGTCAGAGCGTCTCCAGCGGGAGGCCCACCGCTACGTGGATCAGGTTTTACAGGATCTGGAGATGCGGCTGCTGGAGTCGCTGCGGGTGCTCCGCAACGGCCGACAAAACCTGCAAACCTGAGCTTGCTTCTGGCTAAGGAGTGTTCACCTGTCCGGTTTTAAGTCATATTAAAAGTAACATCCGGACTTCCCTACTCTGCAGACTGGGGGTAACCAAGCCCCGTTAGGCAAAACGAAGCCAAGTCCTGGATGTGTGGCCAGGAACTCGATGCGCTGGAGATTGCCGCGGCAGGCAAGGGATCTCAAGCTTTGGTGGCAAGCTGGCGCAGTTTTTCCCTCGCTGGACTGAGAGCGTGTGTCCCTACTTCTCAGCGATTGCTCCAGGACTGTACCCATCGAGCTACCTTCCGCAGCGGGCTCTTGCTTCAGCCTGCGAGTTCTGGCTTTTGTCCCTTCTGGGAGTCCCTTAGTTGTCTAGGAGATTCTATGGCCATTGAACCGAAAGCTCGTAAGAACCGCGAAAGTGCTAAATCTCGTTCTCGCAGCCGTCGTCATGAGCCAACCAAAGCCAGCAATTCAGACGCTAGCCTTTCCCTGCCGAAGTTGATCCAAGAAAACGCCGTGCTCCAGTCCCGCAGTCAGTTGTTGCTGATGTACAGTGACTTTCAAACCGAAATGCCCAACGATGGCAAGACAGGCGTTGGCACCTGGCTGCGAGCTCGCCTCAAAGAGCACGGCATGCCTAGCCTACTGCGTTTTGGCCCGCGCTCCTGTCCCCAAGTTTTCCGCCGCGATGAATTTTCCGAGTGGATGATGCTAGCTCTCAACACTCCCAGTCCCAAAAACGACAGCGCCCAGTAGGGGAAGCTGAGGCAGCAAACTAGACTAGGGGGTTGGCTGGGGAAGTTCTGCAGCAAGCAAAGCTAGCTCGAATTTCCCCAGCTTGCCTACCCCTACGCTACGGAAGCGGAGAGGCGAGTCGCTGGTTTGGGGGATCCCGTTCGCCCATCTAGGGAGGCTGGTGGCTCCTTCTCCTCCTCCGCCAGCAACAAGTCTCGGATTAGACGGGCTGCCAGGCGCTGCAACCAGCGGGAGGCCAGCTGCTGCCCCAGTTGTTGGGCCTCCGGTCTAGTGGCTACCTTGGCCACCAGAGGCAGAAGTTGCAGCGGCTGAAAGGCTGGGTTGCTACTGAGGATGGCCCACAGACGCTGCAGATGGGCCAAGCCGTCTGCAGCTCCGTTTCCTGAGCTGGAAAAGAGGATATCCACCAGGTGCTCTCGCAGGAAAGCTCCCCGCTCAGAAAAGAGGAAGTCAATGGCTTTTTCCAGGGATCCCTGCAGGTCAAAATCCTCGCTGTTGACGGCATTGCGCAGCAGATTCTCCAGGCGGTTCCAGCGAAATTGCCCCTGGTTAAACAGCAGCTCCCGTAGAGACTCGCGCAGCTCTGGAGCGGGGTCGGTGAGGAGCCGCTGGGCGACGTAGGGATAGGCCACGCTCAACACTTTGAAGTTGGGATCCAAACCAATGGCGATCCCCTCTAAGGTGAGCAGAGAGCGGATGATGAGGGCGTAGTAGGCAGGTACGCGGAAGGGGAAGTCGTACATCACCCCCGAGAGCCTGTCAGTAATACTTTTGAAATTTAGCTCCGCCACGGAGCTGCCCAAGGCTTCTGCAAAGACAGCCTCTAGGGCGGGAATGATGGGCGTGAGGTCAGTATCGGGATCTAGGAATTCCAGATCCACATAGTCCTGGGCCAGGGCAACAAAATCCCGGTTCACCAAGTGGACAATGGCCTTGATGAGGCCGTAGCGCTGGTGGGGCTGGATGGTGCTCATCATCCCAAAGTCAATGTAGGCCAGCCGCCCGTCGTACATGGCTAAGAGATTACCGGGATGGGGATCGGCATGGAAAAAGCCGTGCTCCAAAAGCTGCTTAAGGGAGCAGTTAACCCCAATCTCGATCAGGTGCCGCCCGTCCAAACCTGCCGCCGTGATCTTGTCAAGCTGGGTTAGCTTGATGCCGTCGATCCACTCCATCGTCAGCACCTTGGTGCGGGTGTACTCCCAGTAGATTTTGGGAGCGTAGATGGAGGGGTGGCGATACAGCTCCAGGAAGCGCTCGGCGTTGCGGCCCTCCTGGGTGTAGTCCATCTCTTCGTACAGCCGGCTGGCAAACTCATCGACAATCCCCACCAAGTCACTGCGGATACGGCGAAAGGTGCGCTTGGCCCAGGCGGCCAGGCTACGAACGATGTACATGTCAAGGGAGATGCGTTCAATCAAATCGGGTCGCTGCACCTTGACAGCGACTTTCTCTCCCGTGTGCAAATAGGCTTGGTAAACTTGCCCCAGGCTGGCAGCCGCTATTGGCTCGGGGCTAATCTCGCGAAAGATTTGTTCTACCGGCCGGCCGAGCTCCGACTCGATGAGGGCAAAGGCAGTGGCATTGTCAAAGGGGGGTAGCTCATCCTGAAGCTTGGCCAGCTCTTCCAGGAAAAGAGGCGAGACCAAGTCGGGCCGGGTGGAGAGGGCCTGGCCAATTTTGATAGCTGTCGGCCCCAGTTGCGTGAGGATCTCTCGCAGCCGCGCCGCGTGCTGGGGACGATTTTGCAGCTCCACTCCCCGCCAGCGATCCCACAGGACCCAGATCAACAGTCCCAAAAAGGGGGTAATCAACTGAAAAAGACGCCTCAGCACCAGATCCCAGCGCCCCCGGTATTGCCTGGCCAACTGCTCTGGGTCATAGCGCAGAGCTGGTTGCGAGGGTTGCCACCCCCCCGCCGTCACAGGTTGTTCTGCCCTCCCTGGCTGGGTTGCGGCCACTGTTGACCGTGTTGCGCCCATAGAAGTCCCGACGGATCTCGTAACACATCTTAACCTGCTGGGTTCGCAAGCGGCTTTTGGGCTGGGCGGGTGACCCGGGACGTCAAATCCCCTTGCTCTAGAGGCAGAGGCTGGGCCAAAGAAGGTCAAAAAAGGCTGGAAACTGTTCCCAGATCTCTCAAAAAACCTGGGGTGGATAAAGATATCCTGAAATAGGCAGCAACAGGTTGGGTGCAAAGTTTAGGCCAATGGGTTAGCCGTTAGGCCAAGGGGGCAACCCAGCAGGTCAGCATGGAAAGGCGGTCTTTTCTCCAAAAGTTACTCTTGGCTGCTGCTGGCCTTGGCCTGCCTCCTGGCTGGCTAGCCAGCCAGGCTAAGCGTTATGGACAAGCTTTGGCAGCCACCTCCCGCAAGTTGGCTCTTCTAATTGGCATTAACCGCTACCCTGGCGAGGGATCCCCCCTGCAGGGCTGCGTTACAGATGTGGAGCTGCAGCGGGAGCTGCTGCTATACCGCTTTGACTTTGACCCAGCAGGCATTCTCACCCTCACCGATGCCGCAGCTACGCCAAAAGGGATCGAATTGGCTTTTGCTGAGCACCTGGGCGCTTCAAGTCAGACGGCTGCAACCGTGGTGATCCAGTTTAGTGGCTATGGCCAGTGGCGGGCAGGGGCCGAGCCGAGGCGCTGGCAACCGGTGTTGCTGTTGTCTGGGTCTGAAGGCCCCGCAGCCATGGGTCTGGAGCACTTTTTCCAGCTTGTGCAAGGCCTAGGCACAGCCCAGATTACAACTGTACTTGATTGTGGCTTTACCTATGTTGCCCCCGCCGTACGGGGCAACTTGCAACTGCGCTCCCGCCCACCCGCTCTGCCAGCAGCAGCCTCCACGGTGCCAGATCCCGGCCGTCTACCCTCTGCGGCAGAGCAACAGGCTTGGCCCTCGCCGCCCAAAGGGGTGTTGATTGCCGCCACCACCCCCCAAGACTTGGCAGCGGAAGCCGCCTGGCCCGGATTCCATGCGGGAGTGCTCACCTACCTGCTGACCCAGTACCTGTGGGAAACCACGCCAGCTACGCGCCTGCTGATGGCTTTCAGCCAAGTGGCGGGGCGGCGGGAGCTGGGCCTATTTTCCTGTCAGCGTCCTACCCTCGAAGGTAGAGAAACGGCTCGGCGTATCCCCCCCTACTTTCTTACCCCTTCCCAAGGGGTAGCCAGTGGAGTCATCCAAGAGGTGAAGGGGAATCGAGCCCAGGTGTGGCTGGGAGGGATCCCGGCGGCCGCCTTGTGGAGTCTGCAGCCGGGTACTCTTTTGGCTCCCCTTGCTGCCGAACCTTCCACCGTTTCCCCGCTGCCGCTTCTGGTTCGTTCTCGCAGTGGGCTGTGGGCGCAGGTGCAGCCGGCCAATGGGGAAGGTCAATTGCCTCCGGTGGGGACACTGGTGCGCGAGCAGTTGCGCGTCCTCCCCAGCAACCTCAAGCTGCTGGTGGGCCTGGAGGAGAGCTTGGGCCGCGTTGAAAGGGTGGACCTAACCAACGCCATCGCTGGCTACAGCTGGATGGAGACAGCCAACCCGCGCGAGCGCCAGGTGGATTGCCTGCTGGGCCGCATCACCCCCGAAATGGCCGCTGCTTTCCAGGTGGATGCTTTGTCCAAGCCCTTGGAAGTTAACAGCTACAGCCTTTTTTGGCCGGGACGCGAGTTGCTCCTCAATTCCTGTGGCCCGCCAGGGGAAGCGGCAGCTACAGCGGTGCAGCGGCTGGCACCCCGTCTGGCTCATCTGCTGGCAGCCAAGCGCCTGCGGACCACCCTCAACGCGGCCATCTCGCCGCTGGCGGTGGTGGGAGAATTGTCTACCTTCAAACCCTCACGAGCGGCACGGTTTGCCCAAGGAGCCCCTGCGGAGCCAGGCATCCAGCGCTTCCTGCGCGGCGAGCCTCTCTATCTCATCCTGCGCAACGAGGGGGACCAAGATCTGTTCGGCTACCTGTTGATGGTCGATCCCGGTGGGCAAGTGCACCTGCTGGCTCCCCTGCCCCAGGACGACCCTGCTCTGCCACTGCGCCTTGAGGCCAAGGGTACCCTGACCTTACCGCCCCTGCCTGACTCTGCCGTTCCTCCCGACCTGCTTACCTGCCATGCCCAGGGGTTGACTGAGCTATTGTTTGTGGCCAGTACTCGCCCTTTATCGACCAGCTTGGAAGCCCTCAAAGCCATGGTCCGTCAGCAGGGGATAACCCGTTCGCCGATGTTGCTCAGCAAACCGCTGGAGTGGACGCAGATGCTGCTAGAAGAGCTGACCCGTCGTCCGCCCGAAGGGGATCCCGATCTGCGCTGGCTGGATCCCAGCCAGGCTGTTACCCTTTCCCTCACCTATTTGCTGGTCTAGCTCAGCAACAGGGCAAACAGACCACAGAGGGCAATGCCATCGAAAACGCCGGCCCCGCCAATGCTGAGAATGCCCGAGCAATTGCGCCGCAGCACTTCCGGCAGGTGCAGCAGATCCGCTCCAATCACTGTGCCCAAAACCCCGCCGGCAAAGGCCACCGCCGGCGCCTGATCCCCGGCCCAGAATAGAGCGGCTAGGGCTGCCGTGGCCGGCGCAACTAGCGGATTCATCTGAATGCCGATCCCGGGCACCACGTGGGAAGCGTAGTAGCTGACCACCGTTACCAGTGCCGTTACAGCCAGGATCAACAGCCCATCAGCCCGGCCAAATTGATATAGGGCCAAGAGCACCGGGATCAGCCCTCCACCCACGTTGAGGGCAATCACCGTCTCCTGGGAGATTTTGGCCAACGGGATCCCCCAAAATTGCCGCATCCACAGGCTGGCCAGATCCTCTACCAGAGTTACCTCGCACTTGACGCGATAGAGAGGAATATTGACCGAGCTGCCCACCAGGATGGCTAGCAGCAGCAACAGCGCCCCCTCCCGCGAGAACCCCAGCTTCTCCACCGCCAGCGCCACCACGTCCACCGCTAGCCCCAGCCAGAGGAAGGGCAGCAGCAGCACCAGCATCAAAAACAGCAACAGCGAGAACGGTAGGTAGAACATGGCAGGGATCCCAGGCTTT
>NZ_JANSIV010000126.1:0-3579 GCF_047502705.1 Synechococcus sp. H70.1 | reverse complement strand
GAGCGGAGCGACGCATCGAGCGGGAGCGTCGACGCGCCGAGCGGGAGCGTCAGCGTGCCGAAGCGGAACGCCAACGCGCCGAAGCGGAGCGTCAACGCGCTGAGCAGGAACGCCTGCTGCGCGAGCAGGAACGCCTGCTGCGCGAGCAAGCCGAGCGACGCCTTGCGGAACTGGAAGCGGAACTCAAACGGCTGCGCAGCGACGGGTAAACCTTGCCCCCTGCACGGAACCTACGCCGACGCCGAAAATGTCTAAAAGCGTAGGGAGATGGCAGTATGTTGCTTCTGTACCGTTTTCTATGGATTGCCTCGGCATTAGGGGTCGCGGCAGTGATGATTATGCTTTCGAACCCGCGCGCGGAGCGTCCCGTCGTCTCCAACGAGTGGGCGTCGGTGCAGCAGGGGCGGTTCAGCCTGCAGACGCCGCGCGAGTTCCGCGCCCGTCGCGACGCGCTGACCCAGATGGGCATGAACAAGCCCAACAGCCCTGTGCAGTTGCAAGACGCGGTGCGTATCGAGCGTGGCGCACGCATAGGCATGAAACTCGCGCTGGTGTCCCTGCGAACGGACTTGCAGGTCGGCAGCGATGACGCGCCCGCCGCCGCTACGCCTGACCAGAACGCCGCGCGAACCCTGCAGCGGATACACACCAGCCAACTGGAGAACCTGCGCGAGGCATATGCCGACCTCAAAGAGACGCAGACACGCCCCACGCGCGTGCAAGGCGCGCCTGCACTGCGCACCGAGTTCACCTTCACCCTCGCGCACTGGGTTCCCCTCTTCAACACGCCCGCGCAGGGCTACCTGATTACCGTGCCCGTCTCACCAACCGAGGCGCTGCACATCATCGCCTATAGCCCGCCTCACCAGTTCCAGCAGTACCAACCTGTCTACGAGCGGATGGTCAACACCCTCAAACTGAACGCTGGCGCAACCACCACGGCAAGCGGAGGCTGGGAATGATGCACAACAACCCCCTGTACGAAGCGGCGGAAGAGGCGAAAAAGTCGGTCAAGTTCCTCTACGAGGTCAACACGGGCTACACGCTGACCGCCAAACTGGAGCGGTTTTTCGGCGTCGGGCTGCTGCTGGCGCTGCTCAACCTCATCTTCATCGCGTGGCGTCCCGACTGGGGGTTCTGGAGCAGCGTCGCGACGCTGTTTTTCATCGGCGTCTGGCTGCCCAACTCGTACCTGATTGATCGCTTGGAAGACCTTGCGGGCTACCGCGACCTGTTCGCGCTGACCCTGCTGCACGGCGTGCTGGGCAACCCCCTCGCGGCGTTCGTCGTGTACGGGCTGTTCGCGCTGCTGTTCTGGGCGATTTCGCGCGGCGAGCAGAGCAACCCTGCGGCGATTCTCGCGCTGGTCTATGTGGGATTCCGCGGCATGTTCGACGGTGCCCTGATGATGACGGGCGCGCTCGACATCGCCGACTGGCTGCGCTTCCAGATGGACCTTATGTCCACGCTGCCGTTTCTGGCGATTGGCTTCGGCTGGTTCGTCGGGAGCCTGTTCCGAAACGATTAGGGTACACTAACGCCGCTATGGGTTCGGCAAAGGCGGCGTGGAAAATCTCGCTGCACGGCGGGCATAGCGGCGAGTTCTGCGAACACGCCGAGGGCAGCCTGCGCGAGATTCTCGAAGCCGCGCACCAAGCAGGCTACACGGTCTTCGGCGTGGCGGAGCATATGCCCCGCGCCGAAGCGCGATTTTTGTACCCCAAAGAGATTGAATGGGGCTGGACACCGCGGACGCTGGAAGAGATTTTTGACCGCTACGCGCACACGATTACGCAACTTGCCGAGGAGTTCGCCGACCGCCTTGTCGTGCTGCGCGGGTTCGAGATCGAGGTCGTGCCCGAAGACCGTTATGTCGCGCTGGTGCAGGGCTACCGCGAACGCTACGGGTTCGACTACATCGTCGGGTCGGTGCATTACCTGCACGACGCCTCCATCGACGGCTACTCGGAGCAGAGTTTTCTGGACATGATGGCGCAGGTCGGCGGGATGGAGGAGGTCGCTGTGCAGTATTATCACAAGGTCGCCGCGATGGCGCAAGCGGTGCGCCCCGAAGTGATTGGGCATCTGGACTTGGTGCGCCTCAAGGCGACGCGGCTGGGACTGGCGGATCAGGTCGCGACCCCGCGCGTGCGTCAAGCAGTGGAGCACGCGCTGGAAGCCATCCGCGCGGTCGGCGCACGGGTGGAGGTCAACACCTCTGCGCTGCGCAAGGGGCTTGACCAACCTTACCCCGCCGACTGGATTGTGCAGTTGGGCGCGCGGATGGGCGTGCGCTTCTGCATCGGCGACGACAGCCACCGCCCCGCGCAGGTCGGCTTCGGGCTGGAGGAGGCGCGCCTGCACCTGCTACGCAACGGCGTCCGCGAGGTGCATTACCTCACGCGCGAAGGAGGCGCAATCGTGCCCGCCTCTGCGAGTTTGGAGGGGTAATAAGCGCCTCTGTGCAGTTCGCTGTTTCGCCCTCATCCCCAGCCCCTCTCTCACAGCGTGGGAGAGGGGAGCAGCCGTTTTGGAGTGCTGAAGCGCTGCTTCAGCGTCGGGCGGAAGCCCCGCTTCCCCGCACTCCATAATCTCTCTCGCCCAGCTGGCAGGAGAGGGGGAGAAGGCTGATAAGGGTACAGCACCTGAGTTCGCTGCGTGGGGAACAAGCGCACTTTTTTCGCCCTCACCCCCAGCCCCTCTCCCACGCTGTGGGAGAGGGGAGCAGCCGTTTTGGAGTGCTGAAGCGCAGCTTCAGCGTTGGGCGGAAGCTCCGCTTCCGCACTCCATAATCTCTCTCGCCCGGCTGGCAGGAGAGGGGGAAAAGGGGTGAGGGGTCAACGCCTACAGATTCACACTTTCCCCTGGATGCAGCGCGAGAATCTCCAGCCCCTCGATGTCGCGGGTCGCCTCGCGCAACTGGTCGGGCGTGCCCGTCAGCAGCGGGAAAGTGCCCCAGTGCATCGGGATCACGCGCTTGACGCCCAGCAGCCGAATCGCATACGCCGCCTCGCGCGGTCCCATCGTGAACACATCGCCAATCGGCAGCATCGCCACATCGGGCTGATACAACTCGCCGATGATGCGCATATCCCCAAACACGCAGGTGTCGCCCGCGTGATAGAGCGTCAGCCCGTTCTCCAAGCGCACCACATAGCCCGCAGGCTCGCCCGCGTAGACCACCTGCCCGCCCTCCTCCAGACCGCTGCTATGGAAGGCGTTCACCATCGTGACGGTGATGCCATCTATCGCCACGCTGCCGCCCTTGTTCATCGGCTGCACTTTTTGCACCCCGTGCCGACTAAGGTACAGGTACATCTCGTAGATGCACGCCACCGTCGGCTGATGAGTCTTCGCAATCGGCACGGCGTCTGCGCAGTGGTCGGCGTGCCCGTGCGTAATCAGCATAACGTCCACGCCAGGCAGTTGCTTGGCGTCTTCTGGGCAGGCGGGGTTGCCCTGCACCCACGGGTCAATCAGAATCCGCTTGCCGTTCGGTGAAGTAATCAGAAAGGTCGAGTGTCCCAGCCACTGAATCTGCGTTTGCATATGCGCCAACCTCCGCCGATAGGATACCCG
>NZ_JANSIV010000125.1:0-661 GCF_047502705.1 Synechococcus sp. H70.1 | reverse complement strand
AGCTTTTCGGAATGCGCCAGCGGTACTCGTCGATCTGCTCCAGCGGACCCTTCCATACTTGGCTCATAGCGACCTCCCCAGAAGAGTATACCTGGGAGTCGTGGCAAGGCGCGTTTTGCCCTCACCCCAATCCTTCTCCCACTGCGCGGGAGAGGGGAGCCGCGCGCTGCTGATAAGGGTACATCGCTTGGGTTCAGTGTTCGCAAGGAGCGCAAGCTTTTTTCGCCCTCACCCCCAGCCCCTCTCCCACGCTGTGGGAGAGGGGTGTAGGGCGCACGGCGGTGCGCCCTGCAGCGTGTTCCCCCTCTCCCGCCTGCGGGAGAGGGGGACACAGGGGGTGAGGGCAACATGGCGCGCCTGCCTGTTCACGCTTGCGCTGGGAAAAACAGCCCCTACTGCAGAGATTCCGTGCCGAACCGTTGTACCCTTGTCAGGTCGCGCGCTGACCTGTTTGGAGTGCTGAAGCGCAGCCTCAGCACAAAGCGGGAGCTCCGCTTCCGCACTCCATAATCCCCTCTCGCCCACTTGCGGGAGAAGAGGCAAGGGGTTCCAAAAACGCCGTCCTACGGATAAATCCCGCGAATAGTGGTGGCTTCGGCGACGCGTTTGACGCCAATGATATACGCGCCCATGCGCATGTTGACCTTGTTCTGCTCGGCGG
>NZ_JANSIV010000124.1:0-679 GCF_047502705.1 Synechococcus sp. H70.1 | reverse complement strand
GCGCAACGTGCTGGGGCGGCTGCGGCCCGTGTAGGCCTCGTAGCGGAAGCGGTCGTTGAAGTTGGGGCGGAACACGCCCGGCACCCAGAAGCCGCCATCGGGGCCGACTTTCTCTTCAGAGTCGCAGCGGACGGTTAGATCCCCTTTGAGCAACTGGCGCCGCAGCCGCCGTGCCCAGCCATCGCCGCCTCGAGCCAGGTCGCCGGCAATCTCTGGAGCGCCGCTTTCGGCAGGGCGGATGCCCGGCTCTTTGCTGGGGTTGGCGATCTGGAGGAGCAGCAAGTTGCTCCTCAGGCCGTTGCGGGCGGCGTGGGCCGGCTCGCCGAAGATCCAGTTGAAGGCGGCCTGCAGGGCTTCGGCAGGGTTGGGCCACTTGGGCGGCTTGGGCACCCCTGCTTTCACCTCCAGCACCGGCGAAAGCCGCGGCTCTAGGGCAATGGTTACACCTTCATCGGCAGCCTGGGCCACGTCGTGGACGCTGATCGTCTCCGGCTCGGCTTGAACTTCGCCCACGGGGCGCAGCTCCACCGTGTTGGGCTTGGCCGCCATCCACTCGCCCAAGGGGCTCTTGCCGGGAGCATCGGGCGCAAAGGTTTCGATAGGAGGAGGTGTTGGCGTCGGCGTAGGTGTCCGCGTCGGCGTTGGGGTTGGCGTGGGTGTCCGCGTCGGCGTGGGTGTG
>NZ_JANSIV010000123.1:0-25430 GCF_047502705.1 Synechococcus sp. H70.1 | reverse complement strand
CCTATTGAGACGATGGGGCCGGTGTTGAAGCACTTTGTTCGGCAGTTTTCCAGAGCTGGGAAGTAGAGCATGGATCGGAGAGTGCAGACTTCTTTACTCCTGATCAATCCATCCTGCTTCCGAAGTTGGTTTGCTAAGTGTTGCTACTGTACCCCTTGATTCCTTAACAGGCTGTACTTTTGATAGAGTAACTAAGATGCTGACAATTTACACTCTACTATCTATTTCCAAGGTCGTAGCTCTTGGCAAGGATAAAAAGAGTCAGTTTCTGGCAAATCAAGAACTTAGGGAAGGACTATTTTTAAGGTTTTCTTGACCTGAGATGAGGCGGGCGCTTAAGATCCGATCCCCCAGCCTAATTTTGCGCAGCACTTCGATGCCCTCGGTAACATACCCAAACACGGCGTAGCGGCCATCCATGAGGTTAAGGCCAGCGGGGGTAAGATCTGGCTCGGCCATGAAAATGAAGAACTGAGAAGAAGCGCTGTTGGGATCATCAGGATAGCGGGCCATGGCCACCGTTCCTTCAGCAGAAAAGGGCAGGGCCGGCTCCACATCCCACAGGCCCAGTTGATCAAAAGTTTGACCGTAGCGGGGCATGACCTCGCCTTTGGCCCGAATCTCCATGGGGATGGTGCGAACTTTGCCAGTGGCCGGATCCACATAGCCGTCGGCAGGGCCAGGGGGATCCCCCGCTTGCACCAGGAAGAAGTTCTCCACCCGGTCAAAGGTCAGGCCATCGTAGAAGCCCCGCTGCACCAAGTCGGCGAAGTTGCCGGCAGTTATTGGAGCACTGTAGCCATCGAGGGTGATCACCATCCGCCCAGCGGTGGTGTTCAGCTCCACTTCCGCCCGGCCCAGGAGCTGCGGCTTGTCGGCATATTCGGCAGGGATCGCGTAGGGAAAAGCCCCCACCCAGTGGTTTTCCAGGGATCCCAGCTCGTCTATGAGGCGGTCGTAGGCGGCGCGGGCCTCTTTTTTGCCCTTGGATTTGCGCTCCGTAGCTTGGCTAATGAGCTGCAACTCCTGCCGCAGAGCAGCCAGTTGTTCAGAGGCACTGTTTACTCGCTCAGGGGGCAAGCTGGCCAGTAGCGGCTCCGCATAGCGATCCAGGAGCCGCTCCACCTGGCGCACATCTCCCCGCACCGCCGACCAGCGGTTGTACTTCAAGTCGCTCTCAATTTTGGTGATGGCCTCATCGATTTCCCAGATCCGGCTGTCTTGGATGGGCAGCGCCCGCCGCAAGAGAGTACGCGGATCCCTAATAGCATCCCCTTGCGGCAGCGCCAGGGCCGGGATCCCACCCAGCCAAACCACCCACAGCAACACCGCAGCTAAGACAAGCCGGAGCGATTTTCTCCCCCACTCCCACCGATCGGTCTTGCCTCCAACTGGGGATCCCTGCTGGGCACGCTGCGCCATATCCTCACCTGTTGCCGACACTGCTTTTGCTCTCAGCCTGGCATTCTACCGTTGCTGGCGGCAAGCGTTGCTGCAAGAGAAGAGAATGCAAAGGTCAAACGGCCAGGGACCGGCTGTGTCCCCCTCCTACCTGGGAACGACGGCCTCACAGATCCAAGGGTGTGGTGCGAAATTGATCCAAAAGCCCAAAAACAGCTAAGAAGCGACGGGACTGGGGATCCATGCCGGAGCTGTCCATGAGGATGGCCATGAGCAAAGGCTGACGGGCCAGCTCAGCTCGAGGGTTCTCGATGCGGGTGGGGCTTAGAGTTACTGTGGCTGACTGCGGGATCCCTTGCAGATCGGTTACGCGGTTAACTTGCAAGCTGACCTGGGCAGGAGAAAGCTGGGTGACCGGCTGAGGCGGATCCCCTGCTTGCAAGAGGGCAATGTTGAACTCCATCTCCCCCTGGGTGGTGCTGAAACTGCGCGTCAGAGCCCCATTGAAGGTCAAGCGCGTTTGGGATCCCAAAGAAGCAGGGTCGATCCCTGTGCTACTGGAAGAGCCACAGCCGGTTATGGAGATCCCCAGCAGGATCAAGACAATTGCCCAGCCAGTTTCTCGGTTTTGGGGTCTGCTAAGCTGCATTGTTGAAACCTGAAGAATATAGCCGATAACACAGACAAGCTTGAGGACAGCAGCGTAAACCTACCATGAGAAGAACTCAGGAGCATCGCGGAGAAAGGAACCCAAGTGTACAAGAAAGTACACTATAAGCTTGTTTTCGGGTCGATTGCTTCTATCGACGACGTTTCTGCAAGCTAATTGCTCTCCTTTAACCTTGGCTAGGAAGCCTTCTCTGTCTCCATTTGGGACAGGGCAGGGGTGACGAGGATTGTCCCTACAGAGGTGCCTGTAGCCCGCCTGCGGGTGTAAGCTCTAGAGGGATCCCTCTGGGTGAGGAGGACGGTCGGACATGGCGGCCAAGCAACTGAAGTTCTACTGGAGCCCGCAGTACCAAATCTTTAGTTGTGACGGGGCCAAGCTGGAGGGGCACGGCGCCATTCAAACCAATCCCTCGCATGACTTGGTGCATCTGTTTATCGCCGCCAACGGCAATATGCCCTGGCAGCCGGTAGAAAGCCGCGAGCAAACCTGCTTTGCCGAGTACAACGCCGTGCTCCTGGAGCACCTTTTGGTCAACTGCTTCAACGTAGCGGTGCTGGGATCCATGGCCCCAGAGCAGGTTGTTCCGGAGGCGCGCAAGTTTTTGCAGTGGTTTGTTTCCGAGCACTACGCGCCGTTTCCGGTCTCTGAAGAAGAGGCTTTTTGTTGCTTTGCAGCCCACCTAGATATCGAGCGCATAGTGCGGTTATTCCCCTACTTCTACAGTTTGCGCGCCTGGGAGTGCTTCAGCCCCGATTACCGCAACGAGGTTTACGACTTGGAATTTACTTCCGAAGACGATCCGGTCAGGGAAGCCCCGGAATGGGCGGCAGATCCCAATATCTTGGAGACCCAAGAGCTGGTGCGGCAGAAGCTCGCTGAGGTTGTGGCAGAGGCGAGATCGATCCGGCCCAAGGCGGAGCCCGTTTTCCCGCAAACCTTGTTGGCTTCACCGCTGTCCAATCCCCCAGCCAAGACCAAGCAGAAAAAAGCCGGGCTCGGCTTCAGGCCCACCCCCACCCGTTAATGGTTGATCCCCCCTTCCCGGTTTCATCAAGGGAGAGGGGTTGGGGGCTGACTACTCTGGGCCCACCACCAGGCGGCGGAAGGCCTTCTTGCCCACCTGGAGAACTCGCCCGGCCAGTTCAGAAGCGCTGGTAAACTCCAGGTCGGGATCTTCCACTTTTTGCCCATCCAGCCGCACGGCGCCTCCTTGAATTTGCCGACGGGCCTCGGCGGCGCTCTTGCACAGGCCGGACTCGCGCAGGAGGTAGCTGAGCTTCACCGGATAGGACAAGCCCTCGAGGGCAAAGGTGGGGATGGATCCTGCCTCGACAAGATTGCCTTGCAACACCAGCGCTTGGGCGGTGCGCTGCGCCGCTTCTGCCGCTTCAGGAGAGTGCAACTGGGCCACCAAGGTCTTGGCCAAGAGGATCTGGCGCTGGCGGGGATCCGCCGGCAGCTCTGAGAGGGGCACCGCGGTGAGCAACTCAAAATACCGCTCCACCAGGTGATCCGGCACCTTCTCCAGCTTGGAGTACATGGTGAGGGGATCCTCGGTCAGGCCGACGTAGTTGTTTTTGGACTTGGACATTTTCTGATAGCCATCCAAGCCCTCCAAAAGCGGCACCGTCAGGCAAAGCTGCGGTGTTTGGCCCTTCCAAAGCTGCAGCTCCCGACCAACCAGGAGGTTAAAGCGCTGGTCGGTTCCCCCCAGCTCCACGTCAGCTTTGAGAGCTACCGAGTCATAGCCCTGGAGGAGGGGGTAGAGGAATTCGTGCAGGTAGATGGGTGTTCCCGAGCGATAGCGCTGGGCAAAGTCTTCTTTGGCCAACATCTGCCCCACTGTCATCTGGGCCTGCAGCTCGATTAGCTCGCTTAGGGTGAGGCGGGCCAGCCACTCGCTGTTGCGGCGCACCTCCAGCCGGCCAGGGGTCTCAAAGTCCAAAATCTTGCCAGCTTGCTCCAAATAGGTGCGGGCATTTTCCTCCACTTCTTCTGGGCTCAGGCGGGGACGCGTCTCCGACTGGCCAGTGGGATCTCCCACCAGCGCCGTAAAATCCCCAATCAGCAAGATGGCCACATGGCCGGCATCCTGGAATTGGCGCAACTTGCGCAAGACCACCGCATGGCCCAGGTGCAGATCTGGCCGCGTGGGATCGATGCCCAGCTTTACCCGCAAAGGGCGATCCGTTTTGGCCAAGCGCTCCGCCAGGGCTGCCGCTCCCCCCGGAAAGATCTCGGCCACCCCCCGCTGGACAATCCCGGCAATACAGGGATCCTCTAGCGCCGAAGAGATAGGAGTAGGCTCCATTCCTGGATTGAGAGGCAACATGAGTCATTTTAATCCCATCCGCCCCGTCGGCTCTGCCTTGCCTAGAGGTGGAAGGGATCCCCTGCTGGCCCAAGAAGCGCCGCCCTATAATGGGTCAGGCTTAGGGTTCCCCGCAGCCCTGAAGTAACGGAGTTTTTGAGGTGACCTACAGTCGCAGACCCCTGCGGGCGCCGCGGCACCTTCCTAGGCGCCGCTTTCCCCGCCTGGACTACGACGAGTACACTGACGAGGTCCTGCCCACCCGCCTCTCTTGGATGGCCCAGGTCGCCGGCACGGTGGGCAACCTGTTGCTGGGATCCCTGCTTTTGGGCTCTACGGCAACAGCTGCCGGTTTGGTGGGGTTGGCCATCAGCTTCCGCAACTTGCCCGATGTGCGCCAACTGCGGGACTACGTGCCGGCGGCCACCACCCACATTGTTGATATTCACGGCGAGCCGATAGCCAGCCTGCACGGGGAAGCCAACCGGGAGGTGATCTCGCTGGAGGAGGTCTCGCCGGAGATGAAGAAGGCGCTGCTGGCCATTGAAGATAGCCACTTCTACACCCACCCCGGCGTCAACCCGGTCAGCTTGGGGCGGGCCCTTCTGGGCAGTGTTGAGGGGGGCTTGGGTTCTGCCGGGGGCGGGTCCACCCTGACGATGCAACTGGTGAAGAACCTGTTTTTGAGGCCGGAGCGCACTCTTAGCCGCAAGGTGGCGGAGATTGTGCTGGCGGTGCGGCTGGAGCAAGTCTTCACCAAAGACGAGATCCTAGAGATGTACCTCAACCAGGTGTACTGGGGGCACAACCTCTACGGCATCCAGGCGGCAGCCCGCAGCTACTTCAACAAAGATGCGGCGGAACTGAACTTGGCGGAAGCGGCAATGTTGGCCGGGATCCTGCCGGCCCCGGAAATCCTCAGCCCCTTTCGCAACCTGGAAGGAGCCAAGCGAAGGCAGCGGCTAGTGCTGGATCGCCTGGTGGAGCTAAAGTGGATTACCCCAGAAGAAGCCCAGGCAGCCCGCGAGCAGAAACTGACCTTGGGCCGCATCACCTCCTTTCAGAGCAACGCCCCGGCCGTCACCGACGCCATCGAGGCCGAGCTGCGGCGTCGCTACGGCGAGCAGGCAATTTTCCAGGGAGGACTGCGGGTGCAGGCCACCATTGACCTGCGGCTGCAACGCCTGGCAGAGCGCATTGTCAACGAAGATGGGCCCCGCATTGCCGCCGCTCGCCGTGCCAATCAGATGGCCCTAGCGGCGGTGGATCCCCGTACCGGCTATGTCAAAGCCCTGGTGGGCGGCATCAACGCCCAGCGGGGCCAATTTAACCGCGCCACCCAAGCCTTCCGCCAAACGGGATCCACCTTCAAGCCCTACGTGTACTACGCGGCCCTGGCTACCGGCCGCTACACACCCTACAGCATCCTCTACGACACTCCCGTCACCTATCCCGGCTCACCCCCCT
This sequence comes from Synechococcus sp. H70.1, assembly GCF_047502705.1. Taxonomy (NCBI): domain Bacteria; kingdom Bacillati; phylum Cyanobacteriota; class Cyanophyceae; order Synechococcales; family Synechococcaceae; genus Synechococcus; species Synechococcus sp. H70.1. The sequence goes on along the minus strand of NZ_JANSIV010000123.1, from coordinate 19,581 downwards.
ACAGCCCCAAAAACTACGACAACACCTTTTACGGCCCCCTCACCTTTGCCCGCGCCTTGGAGCTTTCCCGCAACGTGCCCACCGTCAAGCTGGCGGATGAGGTTGGGATCCGCAACGTCATTGCAGCGGCCCGGGCCACGGGCATCAGCGCCGAGATGTTCCCCAACCTGGCCACAGCTCTGGGCTCGGCCAGCGTCAGCCCCCTGGAGATGGCGGCCAGCTATGCGGTGTTTGCCAATGGCGGCTACCGGGTGGAGCCAACTCTCTTGGCCCAGGTGGTGGATCGCAACGGCCAAATCCTCTTCGAGGCCCGACCGAAACCAAAGCGGGTGTTGGATCCCTGGGCAGTGGCCACTCTCAACCAGATCCTCAAAGGGGTGGTGACCCGGGGCACTGGGACAGCAGCTCGCTTGGATGACGGAAGGCCGGTAGCAGGCAAAACCGGCACCACCTCGGATTTCCGCGATGCTTGGTTCATTGGCTATGTGCCGCAACTGTCCACTGCCATTTGGATGGGCAACGATGACAACTCTCCCATGCTGCCCGGCACAGCAGGGGGGGCTTTTGTCGCCCCCACCTGGAAGCGCTTCATGACCGAGGCCCTGCAAGGGATCCCCCCGGAAGACTTTCCCAGCCCCGACCAATTTCCCCCTCCCCAGCCATGAGCAATAGCGAGGAGCGGCTGGCGCGCATCGAGCGCACCGTTGAGGCCAATGCCCAGGCCATTGCCCAGCTGGCTCGGCAAAACCAAGAGGTGCTGCAGACCATTGCCGGCACCGAAGAGCGCATTGCCAGAGCTGAGGAGCGCATCGCCAACGCCGAGGAGCGCATTGCCAGGGCAGAAGAACGTCTGGAAGCTGAGGTCAAACGCTGGGACGAGCGGTTTTTCCAGCTCAGCCGTGACACCCTCAACTTCACCCGCAATGTGGTTACCATTGCCGCCATCACAGCGGTTTTAATCCCGCTGCTGCGGGATGTCGCCCCCCTGCTGATTGAACTGCTGCAGCAGGGATCCCGTTAGTTCCATAGCTCTTGCCGGGGGAAGGGACTATTGGGCCCCTCCCGCGCTGGGGCGCAGGATCAAAGCGTAGTGATTCTGAGTTACACTAAGACTGGAAAGAAAGGTAACGCCTTTGTCGGGTGTAGCGCGGCCTTCCTGGCGTCCTTTCTTGCATTTTTTGCCCAAGACACAGAGGACAGACGATTATGGCTTTTGAACTCCCACCTCTGCCCTACCCTGCCGACGCGCTTCAGCCCTACATGTCGGCAGAAACCTTCTCCTACCACCACGGCAAGCATCACGCTGCCTACGTGGCCAACCTAAACAAGCTGATCGAAGGCACTGAGCTGGCCAATAAGTCCCTAGAAGAAATTATCAAGACCACGTTTGGGGATCCCGACAAAGTGGGCATCTTCAACAATGCCGCCCAGGTCTGGAACCACACCTTTTTCTGGGAATCCATGAAGCCAGGTGGGGGCGGCGCACCGACAGGGCCCATTGCCGACAAGATCAACGCTGATCTGGGCGGCTACGACAAGTTTGTCGAGGCCTTCAAAACGGCGGCGGCCACCCAGTTTGGCAGTGGCTGGGCTTGGCTGGTGCTGGACAACGGCACTCTCAAGGTCACCAAAACCCCCAATGCTGAAAATCCCCTGGTGCACGGCCAAGTGCCCTTGCTCACCCTGGATGTGTGGGAGCACGCCTACTACCTGGACTACCAAAACCGGCGGCCTGACTACATCAGTGCCTACCTCGAGCATCTGGTGAACTGGGATGCTGCCAACGCCCGGCTGGCGGCGGCCTGACTCTACCTGTTCTGGGATCCCTTGACAGGGGATCCCCTGGAAGACTAGCTCCACCTTGGCCAGCTAAGCAAGCCAGTAGGACTCTTTTAAACGGATTTGAGGGATCCCTAGTTGTTGGGGATCCCTTCGGTCTTTTTCCTAGGGCTCCAGCTCTCTCTGCTGTTTGGGCAATGGGGCCTAGTTTTCGAGGTACCTCGAAGCTGGAGGAATCTGATAGACTCAGGCGGGCGCTTGGCCGAGTCGGAGGGTTGCTGTCTGTTGGGTAGTGACGATGGCTAACTGGCTGCCAATTTCAAGGATCCCTCTGGCCCTGCTCGGCCCGGTGAAAGACCCAGTGCTGGTGTTTCTGATCCTCCTGACGATCATGCTGGTGGCCCCGCTGCTGTTTGAGCGGCTGCACCTGCCCGGGATCATCGGCCTGATCCTGGCCGGGTTGGTGGTAGGGCCCTACGGCTTGGGCATCTTGCAGCGGGACGGAACCATCGTCTTGTTGGGCACGGTGGGGCTGTTGTTTCTCATGTTCATGGCCGGCTTGGAGACCAGCCTGGAGGATTTGAAGCTCAACGCCGGCAAGGCCAGTGTCTTCGGGGTGCTCACCTTTCTGTTGCCAATGGTGATCGGCACGGCGGCCATGCTGGCCCTGGGGTATGGCTTTCTGGCGGCAGTGCTGGTGGCCTCGTGTTTTGCCTCCCACACCCTCATTGCCCTGCCGATTGTCTCCAAGTTGGGCCTGATGCGCCTGCAGGCGGTAACAGCCACCCTGGGGGCGACGTTGATTACCAATGTCTTGGCGCTGCTGGTGCTGGCGGTGGTGGCGCGCGCCCATCAAGGGGAGCTGACACTGCAATTCTGGCTGACGCTCATCCCCTCGATTGCCCTCTACGCGTTTGCCACCCTCTGGGGGGTGCCCCAGCTGGGCGGTTGGTTTTTCCAGCGCTTTGGCCACGATGAGGGGGCGGAGTTTACTTTTGTGATTGCCACCTTGTTCGTGGTGGCCTACGGGGCGGGGTTGATTGGCATTGAGTCGGTGGTGGGCGCCTTTTTGGCTGGGACGGCCATCACCCCCCTCATTCCCCAGCTCAGCCCCCTCATGAACCGGATTCAGTTCCTCGGCAACACCTTGGTTTATACCGTTTTTCTTGATCTCGGTGGGGATGCTGATCAACCCCAGCATTCTCTTGGGCGAGCCACGCACGCTGCTGGTGGGCGGAGTGATGATTGCCGCGGAGGTGGTGAGCAAGTTTTTGGCGGCTTGGATCCCGGCCCAACTGTTTGGCTGGCGCTTGGCCAGCGCTATGGTCATGTTCGGCCTGTCGGTAGCGCAGGCGGCGGCTACTTTGGCGGCAATCACGGTGGCTTTCAACGTGAAATTGGTGGATGAGCTGACGGTGAACGGCACCATCGCCATGATCCTGATTACCTGCATTGCCTCGCCTTGGATCGTGGCCCGCTGGGGTGAGCGACTCCAGCCTGTAGAGGTGGCGGCAGAAGCTGGTAACCTGCCCCAGCCAGCCTGGGGATCCCGCGTCCTGGTGCCGGTGGCCAACCCTGACACCGAGAGCAACCTGCTGCGGTTGGCTTTGATTCTGGCCAAGAAAGAAGGGGGGACGCTGCTGCCGCTGCACGTTTTGTCTGACCGTGCCGGGAGCTCTGGCCCGACAGGAGCAGTTGTTGACCTTTGCAGAGGCCCTGGCCCACAGCGCCGCTGCTCGAGTGGAAGCCATTCGGCGGGTGGATGATGATCATTCGCTCGGCAACGGAACGGCAGGCAACCTTGGTGATCCTGGGCTGGAAGGGCTACTCCACCTACGCGGAAAATTTCTTTGGCAGCATCATCGACGCAGTGGTGCGGCAGGTGGGGATCCCGGTGCTGATTACGCGCTTCCCCGTCCCCATCGAGACAACACAGCGCATCCTTTTGGCAGCCCCAGAGTTGGAAGTGTCTCCCAGATCCCTGCAGCAGACGATCGGGCTGGCGCAGACGCTGGCCGAGGAATTGAAGGCGGCGCTGCAGATTCTCCTGGTGCAAACCCGACCGCCACGGGAGCGCTCTCCAGCCCTGGTGGCGGCAAGCTATGCCCATCTGCCGCTCCAACGGGTGCAAGGAGGGCTGGTGGCCGAGGTGCTGAAGGCGCTGCAGCCGGGGGATGCATTGGTAAACCCGCAGCCGCTCCCGTCTGGGCCGCGAGCCGGAGATCATCGCCCGTAACCGGCCTAACCTTCCCATCCTTGTGGTGCATTGGCCTGCTGCCTCCCCGGCACGGCCGCAGGAGGGCGGGATCCCCCTTGGTCCTGATGGCGGGTTGCAGCCCTTGTGTGAACGCCGCCCCGGCTCCCCTGATAAACTGGGATCCCCAGGGGGGATGTCGCTAAGAGCAGAGGGGTATGGTTGCCTATTTGCTGGAAGTCGGCTGTGAAGAGCTGCCGGCCAGTTTTGTCGATTCGGCCCTAGAGCAGTGGAGGAAGGGGATCCCGGCCTCTTTGGCAGAAGCCCATCTGCAGGTCGAGGAGATGCAGCTTTTCGGCACACCGCGCCGCTTGGCAGTTCTGTTGCGGGGCCTGCCCACCCAGCAGCCGGATCGCACCCTGGAGGTGAAGGGGCCACCGGCTCAGGTGGCCTACCAAGATGGCCGGCTCACCCCTGCCGGGGAAAAATTTGCCCAGAAGCAGGGGGTGGATCCCGCCAGCCTAGAAATCCGACAGGTGGGCAAGGGATCCTTTGTCTTTGCCGTGCAGCGGGTGCGGGGGCGGCCGACGGCAGCGGTGCTCCAGGAATTGGTGCCCACCTGGATCACCACCTTGAGCGGCAAGCGGCTAATGCGCTGGGGCCATGGAGGGTTCAAGTTTCCCCGCCCCATCCGCTGGCTGGTCTCCCTCTGGGACGATCAAGTGCTGCCTTTGCTCTGGCCCACCCCTGAGGGCAATCCTCTGCCGGGCGTGGTGGCGGGTCGAGTTAGCCGTGGCCACCGCGTTTTGGGATCCCAGCAGGTTGTCCTGGAGCGGGCCGAGAGCTATGTTCAGCAAATGCAAGCAGCTGGCGTCAACCCCGACCCGGCGGCACGAGCGGCGCAGATCCAGGCGGAGGTGACCAAGCTGGCCAAGCAGGTGAACGGGCGAGCCCAGATCCCCCCTGTTCTGCTACAGGAGGTGGTGCAGTTGGTGGAGTGGCCAACGGCCGTTCTGGGGCGCTTTGAGCCGGAGTTTTTGCAATTGCCCCCTGCGGTCATCGAGACGGTGATGATCACCCACCAGCGCTACTTCCCGGTGCGGGATGGCCGGGATCCCGAGAAATTGCTACCCTACTTCATCACCATCTCCAACGGCGACCCCCGGCAAGCGGAGCGGATTGCGGCAGGCAACAGCCGCGTGGTGCGGGCGCGCCTAGCCGATGCCCGCTTTTTCTACGAGGAGGATCGCCGCATCCCCTTGGCCCAGCGGGTGGAGCGGCTGCAGGCGGTTACCTTTGCCGAAGGGCTGGGATCCATGCGCAATAAAGTGGAGCGCATCCGCCGCATCAGCCGCCTCATCGCCACTGCCTTAAATCTGGATCCCCAAGAACAAGCCTTAGTAGATCGCACGGCTTACCTGTGCAAGGCGGATCTGGTTACCCAAATGGTGTACGAGTTCCCGGAGCTGCAGGGGATCATGGGCGCCGAGTACGCCCGCCATGACGGCGAGCCGGAAGCCGTGGCAGAGGGGATCGAGCAGCACTACTGGCCCCTGGGGGCAGGGGAGGCTCTGCCCACCTCTTTGACTGGGCGGGTGGTGGGCTGGGCAGATCGCCTGGACACCTTGGTGGGCATGTTCCACCTGGGGCAGATCCCCACGGGTTCTTCGGATCGCTTTGCCCTGCGGCGGGCTGCCAACAGCCTGGTGTTGATTGCCTGGGAGGCCGGCTGGAGGTTGGATGTCAATCAGCTCCTGCGCCAGCTGGTGCAGGAGTATGCGGCGGGAAATGAAAAGACCTTAAAGGCCTTGCAGGAGTTTCTTGCCCAGCGGCTGCAAATCCTTCTGCAGGAGGAAAAGCAAATCGACTACGACTTGGTCAGAGCGGTGGTCGGGGATCCAGAGTCTGTCCACAGCGAGGATCCCCAGAAAGCGGAACTGACCTTGCGGGCTTTGAGCAACCTGCCCCTCACCCTGCTGCGGGCCGAGTACTTACAACATCTGCGAGCTACTGAAGAATTGGTGGATCTCTACCCCACCCTCAACCGCTGCGCCCGCCTGGCCGCCCAAGGGGACTTGGACTACGCCGTGCTGGATCCGGCGGCTGTCGTGGATCCCAGCCTGTTTCAGGAGGCGGCAGAACGGGAGCTGTACGAGGCCTGTCAAAGGGTTTACCGGCTGGGGGTGGAGCCAGCCTTACAGGGAGACTTTACCCCGCTGGTGGAGGGTCTGCAGGCAGCAGCCCCTGCAGTGGATCGCTTTTTCGAGGCGGTTTTGGTCATGGATCCGGATCCCAGCCTGCGGACCAACCGGCTAAACCTATTGGGGATATTGCGCAACCAGTCCCGCCTGCTGGGAGATATGGGGGCTGTAGTCATGGCAGGGGAAGCTGCGCCAGAAAAGAGCCGCTAGCTGCCGGCTGGCTCTTCCCTTTGCGGGAGAGTGGAATTATCCAAGAAAGCACAAGCATTGCTGCAAGGCCCGCTGCACCGAGCCCAGGTAGCCCTCTCCGAACAGGTTGAGATGGTTAAGCCAGTGGTAGAGCTGGTAAAGAGGCTTGCGCCGGGAATACCCCTCATCCAGCGGATAGGCTTCTTGATAGGCCTGGTAGAACTCCGGTGGAAAGCCGCCAAAAAGCTCGGTCATCGCCAGATCCGTCTCCCGATCCCCGTAGTAGGTGGCCGGGTCGAAAATCACCGGCGAGCCATCGGGCAAGGCGCCGTAGTTGCCACCCCAGAGATCCCCATGGAGCAGAGACGGGACGGGCCGGTAGTCCCGAAAGAAAGTCTCCAGCTCTGCCATGACCCGCTCGGCTTGGGCTACCCACGCGCCGCGGTAACCCCGCTGGCAGGCCAGCTTGACCTGGTAGAGCAGTCGCTGTTCCCGGTAGAAGTCCAGCCAGTTCTGCCGCCAACTGTTGATCTGCGGCGTCGAGCCGATGGTGTTGTCGCGATCCCAGCCGTAGCTGCCGTTGGGGGAGAGCGTGCGGTGCAACTGGGCCAACTGGGATCCCAGCAGACTTCCCGTTTGAGGGCGGGGCGAGGTCAGCTCCAGGTATTCCAGCACCAGGTAAGCCTGCCCATCTAGGGATCCCCAGGCAATCGGCTGCGGCACCCGCACGGCGTTGGCTGCTGCCAAGGCTTGCAGGCCCGCCGCCTCTGCTGCAAACATCTCCAGTGCCCCCCCTCCCCCGCGCGCCACTTTAACAAAGTAGTCCCTTGTTGCCTGGGCAGAAGGAGTCTGGAGCGCACAGGAAAACCGATAGGCGGCGTTGATGCTGCCCCCGCCCACAGGACGGAAGTGGAGGGGACGTAAGGGATCCCCTGTAATTTCAGAAAGGTGCTGGGCAATAGCCTGCCAAAAATGCTGCATCAGTACGCTATTCTCCTTCCGTAGGCGCCGCTGCCTCAGGATCCAAAACAGCCCCTGCCCCGTAAAAGTCGAGATCAATGGCTTGGGATCCCCCCGTCGCCAACAGATCCATCAGGGATCCCAGCCGCCACCAGATCAATCCTGCCGTACTGAAGACAAGGATCCCGCCGACCAAGGCAGCCAAAGCCAGGGATAAGCCAAACACGTGCAAACAGGCAGCCACAAAGCCAAAAGTAAACCCACAGCAGAGGATATAGGTAAGGATCACCCCTGCTGTGCGGTAGCGAATCTGGCCTTGGCGCTCTCGGTTCCGCTGCCAGAGGGCTACCTGGTATTCCAACTTGTCCTTAAAGATGAGGCCGAAAATAACAGCAAAGAAGCTAAACAGGGCAATGGCCGAGTAGATAGGGGGGTTGACAAAGCTACGGGAAAACTCGCTGCTGACGTAGAGGGACTCCATGAGGCTTACCTGATCCAAGTCTCCCCTAGCTTAACATTCCTTAGCATCTTCTGCTTCCGAGGCAGTACCTACAAGAAGCCGGAAGGGGCCGAGCCATCGCGGCCACCTTCTCTTAGGCGACCACTTGGGGCATCAGTTGCTCAACCAATAGGAGCAGCGTATTAGCCACAGAGGCCGGCTCTTGGGCATTTAAGGTCGTGTGGGGAATCGAGCCATCTTGGTTGTTCAAGATCAGCAGAATGTCTTCCGGATCCCAGGCATTCGGGTGATCGACATGGGTGATCCCGATAACTGAGGGAGCACTTGTCCTAGCTCTCATAAAGGCTTGAATGGCCTGGGCATTGCGAAACTGGCCGGGCAGGTGGGCGGGTACCAAAAGAATATATCCGTGGGCACGCCTAATCAAAATATCCCACATAAAGCTAAAACGGGCCTGGCCGGGGGTGCCGTAGAGATGTAGCCACATCTCTTCTTCCTCTTCGCCAATTCTCAGGCGGCCAAAGTCCATGCTGACCGTTGTGCTCTTCTTAAGTTCTGCCACCTCATCGGTGGCCTTGCGATCCGTATCGACCACTTCGATCTCGCTAATGGTGCGAATAAAAGTGGACTTTCCAGCTCCCACCGGCCCGGTTACAACAATGCGGAGAATATTGTCCATAGCTCTCAGCTCCAAGCCCCCAGTGCAGGCCCACCTATCCCAACCCAATTAATTAAGATTAATCAAGAGGAAGCTAAGCTGTTAGCCCCGGTAGCGATCAAGCGCTTAAACAAAGCCTCGCTCATGCCTGTTTCTTGCTGTACAGCATTATAGGCCACCTCAAGATAGGCCTGCTCAATAAAGGAAAGGTCGATCATACAAACTTTGCTTAGGCTCATCCGCAGTTGTTCGGGCTTGCCCTCTTTGACCAGCCGACGACTCACCTCCTGGACAACCGTCGCCATGGCCGGCACCACGTGTTGAGGGCCAATGCCAACGCGCACATGAACTAGGCCAATTTTCCAGCGGCGATCGGCATACTGGGGACCCCAGTTGTCCATGCCTGTGAACATTTCCTTAAACCAGTCGGCAAAAGTCTGACCCAGCCGCTGCCGGTTATGCTTGGCAATGATGGCCGCCATCTCGGCATCGCGATCCAAATAGCTGTAAAAGGTATCCGACATTTCTGCGGCAATGCTGCTGCCCCAGTCGGCATTTTGCTGCAAAACCTTTCTGTCTTCGTCTGTAAATTGGGTACGCGAGATTAAGACTTGCAGCAGCTCCAAAGGTTTGATAGCCATAGTTCCCTCAGAATCAGGTCAAAGTCAAGCTCAGCTTCCCCGCTCTCTACTTCATGGCTTCCGCAATGCTTGCTGCGGCTCGCTTCATCTCCAAAAACAGCAAACCCTGCTTTACTTCATCACTAGCAATTGTCAACAGTACAGCATCGGGGCCGCAACTGGTTAAAACTCCATATCCCTTTTCTCCCTGCACAAGGACCCTCTCTATGGTTCCACGACCCAACTCTTTCCCAATCCGCTCCCCCAAAGAAAGCATGGCAGCAGACATAGCCGAGGTTCTCTCCTCGTCCATGCCTACGGGCAAGGCGGATGCCAATGGCAGCCCATCAGGAGTAACCACAGCCGCTCCTTGAATTCCTGGCGTGCTGGAAACGTAGTTCTGCAGAATTGCCTGCAAAGAGGATAAGTTAGCCATCCTTTCTCTCCCCGCTCTCAGTCCTTCTTGTCATTTTTCCATCTGTTCCTATACCTGCTGCAGAAGATAGTAGCGCAGAGATCTACCCAAAAAATCATCTATCACGAACTCCCCTCAGTAAAGTGGCAAGTCGCGCGACGAGGGAGGGCTTAACCTGCTCATTCCCTTCTTGGGAGGGAGGCAGCTTGGTGTTCAGCTTCTCCTTTGCGGTTTCTAGGTTGTCTGCTGCTGGTGCCGACTTGTCCAAGAAAGCCGGGAGAGAAGCAGAAGCAATAGTTGTTGGGCCGTCACAGGGGCTGATGAGCCCCAGCTTGGCCAGGCGGGCGCAGGCATAGCGAACTTCCAGAAGATCTGCCCCCAGCGCCCGGGCTAGGTCGGTCAGCCGGCGCGAAGGCGAAACCTGCTCCAGGATCCCCCACTCTAAGGCAGAGAGCTTGTACAAGGGCAGCTCAGTGCTGGTGCGCCAGAAATAGCTGTCCGGCTGCGGCAGGTTCTCCTCAGGAAACTGATCGAGCTTAAGCTGCTGCAGCGCTTCCAGAACCACAGCACTGGCCCCCTTGCTTAGGCCAGTCATCTCCCGATAAGGCATGGGTGCGTTAGGTAGGAAGCTGAACTGACCCGCTTCCAGAGCAAACAAGCTGTAGAGACCCACCTGCAGTTGGTGGCGGAAGAGCTTGGCCAAAGCTGCTGGCGAGATCAACCCTTGCCGCTGCAAACACCGCCCCAGCGGCTCTTCTAGGCCGCAGAAAGAAGCCAGCTTTTCCACCACCCGCTTGCTAACCAAGCCGGAACGGGCCAACAAACTCTCCAAGCAGTGCTCCTCTTCGGGGGGCAGAGCTGCAATCACCCGACCTTGGTAAAACCAGATTCTGTAGATACCGTTTGGGGCCCAGATGGAAAGTTGCCCTGTTTTGCCGCCTTTTTCGATGAGCTGCAACAGATCGGGCAAAGAAAATTCCTGGAGGTCTCCAACGATGGCCATAGCAATTCTTTAGCCTCCATTAGTTTCAGGGATCCTCAAAGACACCACCATTCTCATTCGCTGATTCCCTGTCAACAACCGTGTAGCAACGGCAAAGCCACCTTTGCTCAAGTACTCGAGCTGGCAGCAATTCTACTGACGAACGATTTCATTGGAGAGATAGAGCCTAGGCATTCAGCTGCTTAGGATTTTGTCATCAATTCCTATCACTATTGTGTCGCTTTGATCTAGATCTGTTACAGCCATTCAGCTCATTTTTACCTAAGTTAACTTCGTAAAGCCGGCATGGGGAAATGCCATAAGATCTTACCCTACCGGCTTATTTTTCGCGAATGGTTTTGAGGAGGCTAGAGAGGCGGCTGACCAAAGAAGGCTTAACCGGCTCCTTCTCTTCCCGAAGGGTGGAAAGAAGCTTAGAAGCCGCCGCGAGCGCAGGTTGAGGCGTAGCGGCCGAGCTGTCGCAGGGGCTGATGAGCCCCAACTTGGCCAGGCGGGCACAGGCATAGCGCACTTCCAAGAGATCTGCCTTCAGGGATTGGGCCAACTCAACTAGGTTACGAGCGGGGGAAATCTGCTCTAGGATGGCCCACTCCAGCGGCGAGAGTTTGTACAAAGGCAGCTCGGTGCTGGTGCGCCAGAAGTAGCTATCCGGCTGCGGCAGGTTTTCTTCCGGGCGCTGCTCCAACCGAAGTTGCTGCAGCGCTTCCAGAACCACGGCGCTGGCCCCTTTGCTTAGGCCGGTCATCTCGCGGTAGGGCAGGGGCACGTTGGGCAAAAAGCTAAACTGGCCAGCTTCTAGGGCAAAGAGGCTGTAGAGCCCCACTTGCAGTTGATGGCGGAAGAGCTTGGCCAGAGCTGCTGGCGAAATCAACCCTTGCCGCTGCAGGCAAAGGCCCAGGGGCTCCTGCAAGCTGCAGAGGAAGGCCAACTCCGCCACCACCTGCTCGTTGACCAGGTTTAAGCGTACCAGCAAGCGCTCCAACCGATGCTCTTCTTTGGGAGATAAGGCCGCCACCACGCGCCCCTGATACAGCCAAACTCGATAAATGCCAGTAGGTGCCCAAACCGACAGTTGGCCTGTTTTCTTTCCTTTTTCCATCAAATGCAACAGGTCGGCTAGGGAAAATTCCTGAAGATCTCCGAGCATTGCCATGTTTCCGCGCTCCCTCTACCTATTGGATCCGGCCTTTTCAGTATTTTCCCGGTTTTTCCCTTGCTAAGCAAGTTACAAAAAAGGGCAACTCCGGGCAAGCTTAAGCTCGATTCTACACTTAGATGCTCAAAAGTTACAGCTAATTCATCTTTTCAATCAAACTTAACCAGAGTCCCCACTCTCTAGGCCTCAATGGAGCGGGAGTTGTGGCAAAAGTCCAGCAAAACTTCGGAAACAGCAACAGGTAGCAGTTGAGATATTTGTAGTTTTTAATACTTTTTAACTCTGACCATCAGAAGATCCACTGGATGTAAAAGTTCGCTTGAGAAGGAGCGAATTGAGGACTACACTGAGGGAGCTAAAGGCCATGAGGCCGCCTGCTAGAGCGGGGCTGAGGCCGAGGCCGAATCCGGGCAGGAGCGCGCCGGCAGCCACCGGGATCCCGACCAGGTTGTAGGCGAAGGCCCAGAGGAGGTTTTGCTGGATTTTGCGGAAGGTGGCGCGGCTAAGGCGGATGGCTTCTACCACGTCCCAGAGGCGGTTGCGCATGAGGATGATATCGGCAGTCTCCAGAGCGGCAGCGGTGGCAGAGTGCAGGGCCATGCCCACATCGGCTTGGGCCAAGGCAGGAGCGTCGTTGATGCCATCGCCCACCATGGCAACTCTCTGGCCCTGGGCCTGCAGATCTCGGATAACCTGGGCTTTATCTGCCGGCTGCACCTCGGCAATGACGCGGATCCCTGGCACCTGCAAAGCTTGGGCCACCTGCTGGGCCACCTCGGCCCGATCCCCAGTCAGTAAGACCACCTGCAGGCCCATTTTCTGGAGCTGTTGCAGGGTTGCCTGGGCATCAGGCCGCAAGGGATCCTGCACCGCCAACAACCCCACCAGGGATCTGTTCAGGGCCACGCCCACCACCGTTTTGCCAGCTTCCAGCAGCGCCTTGGCTTTGGCCTGCGCTTCAGGAGAAAGCGGGATCCCCAGATCGGAGAGCCCTTCGAGGGAGGCCAAGAGGATCTCTTGCCCTTCCACCCGCGCCGAGGCCCCCACTCCCGGCTGGGTGTGAAACTCGTCGGCAGAAAGCAAGGGCAGTCCCTGCTCGCGGGCGGCCCCCAAAATGGCTTGGGCCAGAGGATGGCGGGTGCCGCTTTCTACTGTCGCCGCCAGTTGCAGCAGCCGAGCCGGATCCAGGGCAGGGTCGAGGGCAAGGCAATCGGTTAGGTGCGGATCCCCCTGGGTGAGGGTGCCGGTTTTGTCGAAGACAACTGTTTGCAGGCGGTGGGTTTTCTCCAGGACATCGCCGCCGCGGATGAGCAGTCCCCGCTCCGCACCTAAGCCGGTGCCCACCAAAATGGCTACGGGTGTAGCCAATCCCAGGGCGCAGGGGCAGGCCACCACCAGCACCGAGATGGCCAGCTTAAGGCTGAGGAGCAGAGGGGTAGGATGGGGGGGGTGATCCCCTAGGTGCAGAGAGGAGTGGAGACCAACCCCCATCAGGAGCTCGCTTCCCCAGAGCGGGATCCCGATCCAGTACCAGAAGGCAAAGGTGAGAAGGGCCAGCGCCATCACGCCGTAGGTGAAGTAACCGGCCACCCGGTCGGCCACGCCTTGGATAGGGGCCTTGCGGGCTTGGGCTTCTTCCACCAGACGGATGATCTGGGCCAGGGTCGTGTCTTTCCCAGTGCGCGTAGCCCGGCACAGCAGCAGCCCTGATTGGTTGACCGTCCCGGCCACGACCGGATCCCCTGGCTGTTTGAGCACAGGTAGGGATTCGCCGGTGAGCATGCCCTCGTCCACCGTGGCCTGGCCGGCAATCACTTCTCCATCCACCGGGATCTGCTCCCCGGCCCGCACCTGCAGCCAGTCCCCCACCTGCACTTGTTCGATGGGGCACCACTCTCCCTCTGAGCTCAGGGATCCCCCCGCCTCTTGGGGTGGCACTCGGCGAGCCAAGCTGGGGCGCAGGCTCAGCAAGGCCTGCAAGCTGCTGGCGGCCCGCAGACGGCTCTGCTGCTCCAGGGCCCGCCCCAGCAGGATGAAGCTAAGCAGCATCACCGGCTCGTCAAAGAAGCACTCCCAGCCCACCTGCGGGGCCAACAGCCCCACCAAACTGGCCAGGTAGGCGGATCCGGATCCCAGAGTGACTAGGGTGTTCATGTTGGGAGCCAGCCGCCGCGCCGCCCGCCAGCCGTCCAGGACAAGGCCACGGGCTGGGCCGACGAAGGTCAACGTCGCCAACCCCCAGTGCAGCCAGACCTCGTTGAGGACGGGCAAGCCTAGACGAGTGAACAGATCCAGGTGGCCAGCGGCAGAGATGAGCAGTAAAAAAGCGGCGGTGAGGGCCTGGCGAATGTGGGCTTGGGTCTGCCGCCGCTGCTGGGAGAGGGGATCCGCAGGCGCCTCCAGGGCCCTCTTCCCTCCGGCTGGGGAGGGATCTGGGGGAGAATCGCCCCTGCCGGCGGCACAGGAGCTGGGAAACCCTGCCTCTGTCAAGATCCGGGCCAGATGTTCTGGATCAGGCCGGCTGCCAGGGGCAAATTCCACAAGGGCCGATTCGGTAACTAGGTTAACGCTGGCTTTGACCACCCCCGGCTGGTTGAGCAAGACTTGCTCGACGGCCCGAACACAGCCGGCGCAGCTCATGCCTCCAACATGAAGCAGCAGGGATCCCTGCCCAGCCTGTTCCTGAAAGGGCCCGTGGGACTTCTCTAGGTCTGGCGGCTGAGCTATCCGCTTGGGGAACTTCGCATCTGTAGTAGCCATCTCTAGCGGGTCAACGAAACTTTTCCCTCACCCCCCCGCCTCTCTCCTCTTGGGAGAGGGAAGCAGTTCCGCAGCCATGAGTAGTGAGCCTGGGGGTAAGGAGATCCCCCCTATCCTAGCGTTGGCATCTCAGGCCCTTACCTATCCCCTTTGAACCCGCCGCTCAAACTCCTCGCGGGTGGCATCCACCAGTTGCACCGCCTCTGGGTAGAGGTGCGGGTGGTTTTGCTTAAGCCAACTCAAGAGCCGCGCCAACTGGGCGGCGCAGAGATCCAGATCGGCCTGAAAAATCACTGCCGCTGCCATGTGCTGGGCGTATTCGGGGGGATGGCCCTGCTGGGTCAGCTCCGCCGTCAAGGCGGCCAGAGCCTGCTGGCGAACAGAGGGGGCGGAGCCTTCCGGGATGGACATAGGCGGGATCCCTCAATCAGCAGAGTAGCGGCGCAGGGCCAAGGTCACGTTATGCCCCCCAAACCCAAAGGCATTGACCAGGGCCACGTCAATGGCCATCTGCCGCGCCTTGTGGGGCACAAAGTCCAGCCCTTCGCACTCGGGGTCAGGGTTATCCAGATTAAGGGTGGGGGGAACCCAGCCGTGGTAGATGGCCAGGGCCGTCGCCACGGTAGCAATGCCGCCTGCCCCCCCCAACAGGTGACCGGTCATGGATTTGGTGGCGCTAATAGCCAGGCGAGGGGCATGCTCGCCGAAAACTGCCTTGATGGCCTGCACCTCGGCAACATCCCCCACAGGCGTGCTGGTGGCATGGGCGTTGATGTGCTGCACCTCTTCTGGCCGGATCCCTGCATCTTTGAGGGCTAGCCGCATTGCGCGGGCAGCGCCTTCGCCGCCGGGAGCAGGGTTGGTGATGTGGTGGGCATCACAGGTAAGGCCGTAGCCGACGATCTCGGCGTAGATCTTGGCACCGCGGGCGCGGGCATGTTCCAGCTCCTCCAGCAGGAGGATCCCCGCTCCCTCCCCCATCACAAAGCCATCCCGATCCCGGTCAAAGGGCCGGCAGGCCTGCGCAGGAGCCTCATTGCGGGTGGAAAGGGCCTTCATGGCGCTGAAGCCAGCCACCGACAGGGGAGTCACTGCCGCTTCTGTGCCCCCTGTAATGGCCACCTGCACTTCCCCCCGCTGGATAAGCCGAAAGGCATCGCCAATGGCGTTGGAGCCGGAAGCACAGGCCGTCACCGTGCAGGAATTGGGCCCCTTGGCGCCAAAGTGAATGGCCACATGGCCCGCCGCCATATTGGCAATCATCATCGGTACCATAAAGGGGCTGCAGCGATCCGGCCCTTTTTGCAAGTAGATGGTCTGCTGCTCTTCCAAAACCCGGATGCCGCCAATGCCAGTACCCAAGATTACCCCCACCTGCTCGGCGTTGAGATCGGTAATGCGAAACTGGGCGTCCTCCAGCGCTTGTTGGGTGGCAGCCAATGCCAGATGGACGAAGCGGTCGGTGCGCTTGACGTCCTTGCGGTCCAGGTAGTCGAGGGGATCAAAGCCCTTCACCTCCCCAGCAATGCGGCACTCGTGGCGAGAGGCGTCAAAGTGGGTAATTGGCCCAATGCCAGAGCGCCCTGCCAGCAGACCCTGCCAAAACTCGGCAGGAGAGTTGCCAAGGGGGGTTATCGCCCCCAGGCCCGTGATGACAACGCGACGGTGGGAGTTGGTTGGGACGGACATAGGAGCGGCGGCAGGATCCATAGACAACCGTGAGTCCTCTTCCTTAGCACTCCCCCTCGAGGGGGAAGGGGGAGGCCTACCCCCTCTCCCAGCTTAGGCAGCCTTCTTGGAGAGGATGTAGTTGACGGCATCCTGCACCGTGGCAATGCCCTGGGCATCCTCATCGGGGATTTCTAGATCGAATTCCTCCTCGAATGCCATGACCAGCTCTACGGTATCAAGACTGTCGGCCCCTAGGTCGTTCTGGAAATTGGCCTCCAGGGTTACTTTGTCGTCCTCAACACCCAGTTGTTCGGACACAATCTTGCGAACCCGCTGGTAGACTTCCTCGGCACTCATGCTTGGAACCCTGCAGTCTCTTGGCTATAGCTATCAAAGTACCCCCCTATTGTATCGAACAAGGGATCTCCTCTTGCGAGAGGCATGCCTACTTTTTTGACCGCAGAGGGGGGAAATGGCTTTTCCGGTTCCAGAAAGAGTAGCTAGGATAGTCAATTGCATCTTAGAGTCTCGAGGAGAACCTGCTTCCATGCCCCGCGCCTATGAAACGATGCTGATTGTGCGCCCCGACCTCTCGCAGGAACCCCTAGCCCAACTTCTCAGCGAACAGGAGTCACTCCTACGAGAAAACGGGGCAACCGACCTGGAAATTACCAACCGTGGCAAGCGCCGCTTCGCTGGGTTTGAGATGAAAAAGTTTAAGGAAGGACTGTACATCCAGTTCAACTACAAGGCCGAGCCAAAGGCGGTGGCCACCTGGGAGAAAAATCTGCGCATCAACGAGAACGTGCTGCGCTACATGACCCTGCGCCGGGATTGAGTCAACAGAATCCCATCCTGAGCCCAGACTACAATGTCAAGGGGCCTTGTTTCCACCTACTAGTGAACTTCCTGGGGCTTAGTCATGAACTCGATTGTTTTGATGGGGGAGGTAGCGAGTGAGCCAGAGCTGCGCTACACACCCGATAACCTAGCGGTTGCATCTTTGCTCCTGCGCTTCCCCAGCTTGCGCCCAGAGGAGCCGCCCTACCAGGTGCGGGTTGCCTCTTTTGGAGAGCTGGCCCAGCGGGTGGTGGATACCTGTCACGTGGGGGATCAGATCACAGTAGAGGGTCAGCTGCACATGAATGTGGTAGAGCGGGATGGACGCAAGGAGAAGCTGGCGGAGATCACCGCCCGCCGCATCCATCAACTTAGCTCTGCTCGGGTTCTCTCCCTAACGGGGATGGGCGACTCCAGCAGGGAGACTGTTGAAGAAGAGGTCGCCCCTCTGCCTGACCAAGACGAGATCCCGTTCTAGAGGCGGTGGGACTCCAACTGCTGCTCAGCCCTGGAGAGCTCCTACTTGGCAAGCTTCACCCACCTCCCCCAAGGAGGGGGTGGGTTGAGGAGCAAGCGGAAGGTTGCCCCTTTTGCCTAGAGAGGTCAATGCAGTTAAGGAAGTCGGTATGTTCAGCAGGATTCTGGTGGCAGTGGATCGGTCGGAGTTGAGTGAAGGGGTATTTCAAGGTGCCCTCCAGGTGGCAAAGGCCCTAGGGGCTCAGATGATGCTCCTCCACGTTTTGTCGCAGGAAGAGCCTGGCGCTCCCGAGCCGCCGATGATCTTGGGCATGGACTACAACTCTACTCTCAGCGCCGAGCTGTGGCAATCCTACCGGGAGCAGTGCGCCATTTTCGAGCAAAACCAGATGAACTACCTGCGCTCCCTGGTGGAGAGGGCGGCCGAGGAGGGAGTTTGCGCCGAGTACAACCTCAGCTATGGCAGTCCCGGTCGGGTCATCTGTGACTTGGCCCGCTCTTGGCAAGCCGACCTAATCGTTGTGGGTCGCCGCGGTTACTCTGGGCTGAGCGAGCTGTTCTTAGGTAGCGTCAGCAACTATGTGCTCCACCACGCCCCCTGCTCAGTTCTAACCCTCCAGGGAGAGAAGCTGAGAAAGGGATCCCAGCAGCAGGAAAACCAAATGGCCACCCCGCCGTCCTAGGGCGAAGCCTTTTCCTCTGCTTCTTTCTCCCCTAGCAGTTGCTTGACCTCTGTTTCAATGCTGTTGAAGGTGCTAAGGTCGAGCACAGCTATATCGGGTTGGCGGCTACTGCGGGCATAGGCGCGTAGGCCAGCGGCACTGAGGCTCAGGGTCAGGGGCTCCTGCTCTGTCTCAGGCTTGGGTGCAATGTCAAGCTGGAGGTCTGGCGTGGCTAGGGCCTTCTGGGCGTCGGGATCGGTTTCTGGCACAAACTCCTTGGCACGGGCAGCATTGAGGCTGGCAAAGAGAGAGCTGAGGTTAACTGGCTGGCCGGGTCGTTCTGGGTTTTCCCAGCGCAGCTCCAGCGATCCCTTCTCCTGGGGCAGGGGGTTGAGGGTAACCCGCTCCCCTAGCGACTCTAGGGTAACTTGGCCGACTTGGTTGGGGTTGAGGCGGGCAAGGCGGTGATCCCGCAGCTCCTCCAGGTCGGCGCGGAGGATGTCGGCAGTACTGGTGAGGAGGGTAGCCACCGCCGGGTGTTCAGAGGTAATGACGTACACCTGGCCCTCTTTCTCCGCTCCTAAGGCCACGCTCAGGGTTTTGCCGTCCTTAAGCTCAACGCTTAGCTGGGCAGAGGGCTTCTCCAGCCCATAGGGAGCCAGCTCTGCCTTGGTTTCAGCGGGAAACTCCACCGCCTGCAGACGAGACAGGGTGTTGAGCAGGCGGTCAACGTTGAGGTCATCGGCAGGCAGCTCTCTGGGCTCGACAATCTGCCAAGTCTCCTCCTGCCGCTGCAAGCGGACAACCTCTGGCTCTGCCTCGGCCAATTGCACTTGGAGAGACTTCACCGCCGCCCTATCAAAGCGCAGCAGGGTTTTGTCCCGCAACGTCAAAAGGGAAGGAAGCAGGGATCCCTTCTGACTGCTGGCCAAGAGCACTACCTTGCCTCCTTCGGGTTGGGCGTAGAAGCCGGAGCCGTCGAAGTTGTCATTGCCGATGGCTAGGCGATAAGGATCCCCTTCCTTGGGGAAAAGAGCAAGCTGGTAGCGCGGCTGGTCTAGACCAAAAGCAGCTAGATCGCTGGCTTCCTCCAAGCTTACCTGGGGCGTGAGGCGGGAGAAGGTGTTGAGGAGCTGCTCCACCGGAAAGTCCAGGGCTGCTGACTGGATGGGCTGGAGGATGCGCCAGCGAGAGCCTTCTTCTCCTTCAGGAGTGCGCTCCAAAACAATTGCTTCGGGTTTCCCCTCTTTTTGCTGGCGGATCTCGATGCGGGCAATGGTGTCGGGGGCAAAGTGGAAAAGCCGCGCCCGCTCCGCCTGCTGCTGCTGGCGCAGCTGCTGGAAACTGTCGAGGAGGAAATACCCCAGCAAAGCGGCCACCGCCAAACCCAAGAGAATCCAGGTGCTGCGCTTAAACATGCTTGTCCTCCCCCCGCTCTACCGCCGTTGCCCCCCAAGCCCGGCCCCCCCCCCCCACCCCCCCCCCCCCCCGCGTACCGGCGATCCCAGCCCCAACCCCCGGCAAGACTGGGAGGGG
>NZ_JANSIV010000122.1:0-3824 GCF_047502705.1 Synechococcus sp. H70.1 | reverse complement strand
CCCACCAGGACGGTTCCTCCCCGTAGGCCCAGAGCGCCCAAAAAGCCAGCGTCACCGCCACCAGCAGCGGCAGCTCCAACATGTAGACATGGGCCAGAGCCGCGATCCCTGGGTAAAGGAGGAGCAGCGCTGCCGCCAACCAGCCCACCTCCTGAGAGTGGTAAATCCGCTGGCCCAGCCGCTGGGTTGCCAGGGTCAGGATCCCCAGCAACACCCAATTGAGCAACTGCCCATCGGCACGGCTAAAGGGGTGCAAAGCGGCCAACGGGATCCCCAGCCAATAGGCCAGAGGTGGGTAGCGCTGGTTTAAGTGCAAAAACTGCTGCCACCACAGCCCTTCCCAGCGAAACCGCCGCAGGTGATCCCCAAATGCCTGCGCCTGCAACAGATGTTGCGCCTCATCCCAGGCTGGCGGCAGGGGATCCGTCCAGTTCCAAACCAGCAGCAGCAGCAGCGCTGCCATCCCCAGGCCGATCCAGCCTTGGAGAAAGGGGATCCCCAACCCCCCTCTTGCTGCCGCTAGCCAACTGGAGGTCGTCTTCATGGCCTTAGCCCTGTTTCCTAGCGCTACACTCAACTGGGGCTGCCCTTAGAGATCCTCGAGGCCGCGATATTACCCCCCCATGACCGTTCCACCCTCTGGCTCCACAGGTGTCTGGATCCTCCCCGACCAACTGCACCCCCAGCAAGCTGCCCTTGCCTCCCTCTCAACCCTACCTCCCCACCGCGTCCCCATCCTTTTCATCGAATCCCACGCTTGGGCCAGCTCCCGCAACCATCACCAGCAGAAGTTGGTGCTGGTGTGGTCAGCCATGCGTCACTTTGCCCAAGAATTGCAACAGCGCGGCCACCCCGTTACCTATGTGGAAGCCGAGGACTCTGCTGAACCCCTGCAGGCCTGGGCCAGGCAACATCAATTACAACAAATCCGCCTCATGCAGCCTGCCGACATTCCTGTTCGAGCGGAGGTGGAAAAGCTGAGATCCGCTCTCCCCTGCCCCCTCCTGGTCTTGGAAAATAACCACTTCCTCTGGACAGCCTCCCAGTTTATCGACTGGGCCTCAGGCCGCAAGCGCCTGCTTCTGGAAGACTTTTACCGCCAAGGGCGCAGACGCTTCCGCATCCTCATGGACGGCTCCCAACCCCTGGGCGGGCGCTGGAACTACGACCGGGAAAACCGGCAGCCTCCTCAGCCTGGCCGGCGCTACCCACCTCCTCTGAGGTTTCCTCCCGACGCCATCACGCAAGCGGTGATGGAGAAAGTGCGGCGACGTTACGGCCACCACTTTGGATCCCTAGAGGGCTTTGGCTGGGCAGTCACCCGTGCCCAAGCCCTGCAGGTGCTCGAAGACTTTATCCAGCACCGCCTGCCCCATTTCGGTCCCTGGCAAGATGCCATGCAGGCTGGGGAGGACTTCCTCTACCACTCCCTCCTTTCTCCCTACCTCAATCTTGGGCTTCTCACCCCCCAAGAA
This sequence comes from Synechococcus sp. H70.1, assembly GCF_047502705.1. Classification (NCBI taxonomy): domain Bacteria; kingdom Bacillati; phylum Cyanobacteriota; class Cyanophyceae; order Synechococcales; family Synechococcaceae; genus Synechococcus; species Synechococcus sp. H70.1. The sequence continues at coordinate 2,349 of NZ_JANSIV010000122.1, read as the reverse complement.
GTCCTCGCCGCCGCCGAACAGGCCTACCATCGCGGCGGGATCCCTCTTCCTTCCGCTGAAGGCTTCATCCGTCAGATCCTGGGCTGGCGGGAATACCTGCGCGGCTTCTACGAATACCAGATGCCCCAGGGCTATGCCCAGAAGAACTTCTTTGGCCACTGCCGCCCCTTGCCGGACTTTTTTTGGACGGGCGAAACCGACATGGCCTGCCTACGGCACACCCTAGGGCAAATTCGCCGCCACGGCTATGCCCACCACATCCAGCGGCTGATGGTGCTCAGCAATTTTGCCCTCATCAGCGGCATCCAACCCCAGGCAGTGGAAGCGTGGTTTCACGATGTGTTCATCGACAGCTACGACTGGGTGATGCAGCCCAACGTCATCGGCATGGGCCTTTTTGCCGACGGGGGCATGCTTTCCACCAAACCCTACGCCGCCTCTGCCCAGTACATCCGCAGAATGAGTGACTACTGCCGCCATTGCCGCTACAATCCCAGCGAAAAGGTTGGCGAACGCGCCTGTCCCTTTAATACCTTCTATTGGGATTTCCTCTTGCGCCACCGCCCCCTCTTGACCCCCCTAGGGAGGATGAAATGGGTATTGGCCCACCTGGATCGCTTGCAGCCGGAGCTAAAAGCCCAAATCCAAGCGCAAGCTGCTGCTTGGTGGGATCCCTGGCCTAGGAGCAACTCCCTGGGCCAGCCGTCTGGCTAAAATTGGAGCACCTTCCCTTCCTGTGCTACTTGGTTCAAGGAGCCCACGTCATGAAATGTCCCCGCTGCGGCAGGCAAGAAATTCGCGTTTTAGAGTCCCGTTCGGCAGAAGGTGGCCAAAGCGTGCGGCGGCGGCGGGAATGCATGTCCTGTGGCTATCGCTTCACCACCTATGAGCGCATTGAATTCATGCCCATCATGGTCATTAAACGGGATGGATCCCGGGAGAGCTTTAACCGCAACAAGATCTTGCAGGGGGTGATGCGCGCCTGTCAGAAAACCCCTGTGACCCTCAAGCAGATGGAAGAGTTGGTTAACGAGATTGAAGAAAGACTCCAATTAGAAGATGTGCAGGAGGTAACCACCCTCCGCATTGGCGAGATGGTTTTGGAGCGGCTGCGGCACTTGAGCGAGGTAGCCTACCTGCGCTTCGCTTCGGTGTATCGCCGCTTTCGAGACATCAAAGACTTCGCTAACGAGTTGGAACAGTTAGAGCAGCTGGAGCAACCGCCGCGCCAGGATCTAGAGCGCCTTCTGCAGAACTCCCTCACCTCAGAAGGGCTCCCAAAATAGCGCTAAAAAAATGCTCTCCCCCACCTCCCATTGGCAAAGCTTGGCGCTATGCTTGGGGTAGCAATCTCTGCCTGCACCAAGCCTAGGGCTAAGGCAGGGGGGTAAGCGGTGTTTAGCCCTACCCTTAGGAGATCCCTCTAGCAACATCTACGGGTGATCCCTTGCGGCCTCGCTTTCACAGCTTTTCACTGCCAACGCTATCTATGCAACACGACGTTTGGGGTTCTAGCCCCTCTGCAACTCACAACGACAACTCCAGTGGTTTGCCAGGCAACAACTGCTTTCCTTCCCCTACCGGCCTAGAGGTGGGAAAAGGGACGGTACCCCTCCAGGTATATCAACAAGCGGCTGAAGAGCTGGAGTCTGCCCGTCAGCAGATGGGCCGCCTCTCTCTAGAAAATCAGCACTTGCGCGCCCTACAGCAGCAGTTGTCTGGAGAAATTGCCGCCCTCGAGCAAGAGTTTCAGGAGCACCTGAACCAAATCCTCAAGCGTCTGCAGCAACTTAAGCTGCAGCTTGCCGACTCAAGCCAACAAGCGGCTACTTCCAAAGGAGGGACTACCGCAGCCCCTTGGCAAAGGGATAACCCAACCTCCTCTCCCTACGACTTTCTCGATCGCCTCAAGCAGCGCCAAGGCCGCAGGGAGACTTCTTCCTTCCCTGGCAACAGCTACTCTCCTACCCCAGATTTGGCTACACCCCCCTTCAATCTGCTCCACCGAGCCTACTCCTTTACCTCTCCTCTCTACCGCCGTCAGGAAACTCCAGCAGAGCCTCCTTCACACCAGGCCGGCTACCAGGTTCCCTGCCTGGAGGAGTTGATACAAGAGACGGGAGGCCGAGATCTCCACCCCTCCACTGGAGTTTATCAGCGGATACGGGAGCAGCATCATAGCTCCCAGGGATCCCCTTTACTGTGGATGGCAGCAGCCATCCTCCTAGTGGTTGGATCTTTTGGATTGGGATTCGTGGCAGTACAGCCCTTCTTGCGCGGTAGTTCTCCTTCTTTGCAAGCGCCGCGGTGAGTTGGTTGGGGAAAAAGAATCCCCCTAGTGGGGGCTGA
>NZ_JANSIV010000121.1:21008-25518 GCF_047502705.1 Synechococcus sp. H70.1 | reverse complement strand
CAACTGCAGCGCTAGCCGCTCCCGCGCCCCCGCTAGCTCCACCGCCGTCCCCTGGCTAGACCAGCTAAAGGGCCCGGCCAAGTCGGCAAAGGCCACCTCCCCCACCTGCAAGCCGCGCAACTGGGCCTCGCCAGTCACCTGCAACTCCTCCAGCGATCCGCGGAGCTGCCCGGAGCCCTGCAGCACCCCCGCCACCCTCGGCGGCAGGCCGAGTACTTCTGCCAGGGGGATCCCGTCGGCGGCAAAGCTCAGATCCAGGGATCCCACCTGCAGCGTCTGCGGGTCTACGGGGATCCGTCCCTCTACCCTGGCCAAGCGGGTGGTGCCGGCCAGGACTTCTGCTGCTTGGATTGCCAAGCCCCCGCCATCCCAGGCCACCTGGCCTCTGATGGAATCGGCTAGCCCCAGGCCCTTTTCCTCCCCAAGCTGCGACAGCGCCAGGGATCCCTGGGCCCGCAACGCCGCCAGGAAACCCACCTCCGCCGCCGCCGCTGTGTTCACCTGCGCCGTCAGCTCCCCGGAGAGGAATCCCGGCCACTGGGGGTTAAAAAAGGCCAGCGGCAGATCCTGGGGAGCCAGCTGCGCCTGGAGTTGCCCTGCCGCCCACCGCCCCGCCACCTGGGCCTGCCCCCCGCCCAGCTCCAACACCGCCTGTGGCACCTCCACCGCCCAGCCCCCCCCCTCGGGCAAGATCTGAAGCTGTCCTCTGCCGGCAATCTCTCCCCCTTGGGTTTCCCAGGTGGCCTCCACCTGGGGCTGGGATCCCGTCAGCGCCACCTGTACCTGAGCGCTTACTGGTCCCGCCCAGGGCCGCTTGCCCCGCCGCGGCAGGTTGACGCCGTAGAGGGCCAGCACCTGCTCGGGGTTAGCCTCCGTCACCTGCAACTGGAAGTGGCCCACCAAGCCGGCAGCCCATTGCAGTTGTCCAGATCCCTGGACGCGTCCACCTACGGCCTTCAGGTCGATGTTCTCAAAAGCCAAGGTCTGGCCGGCCCAGCGGAAGCCAAAAGCATATTCCGGCACCACCAGGCGATCCACCTGCCCCGGCGAGATCCCTTGCAACTGCCCTTGGAGCTGCGGCCCCTCGAGCGGGCCAGTAACCGCCAGGGATCCCGCCACCACCCCTGCCGCCGCTACCGGCAGCTCAAAGTTGAAAGTCTCCTGGATTTGCTGCAGGCTGGCTGGGGCCATGACAGCTTGCAGAGTGAATCCCTCGCTGTTGGCGAAGGCAATGGAGCCGTTGAGATCCCTGAAAGAGAGCTGGCCAAAACGACCGCTCACCCCCTGCAGCTCCAGCTCCTCTAGGGTAAAGCGAACGGAGCCTCTGACTGCTTCAAAAGGATGCGGCAGCCTCTCCAACCCCAGCCGCGCCTGCTGGATGTGGGCTTGGCCCCTCAATTCCAGAGGGCGTTCTCCTCCCCAGAGGACTTGGAGATCTAGAGCAGCTTCCCCCTCCACCTCAGTCAAGGGCGCCGCCGGCAGCACGCTGGGCAGCAGCTCCAAGGGGAGGCGGGCAGCAGCAAGGGTTACCGAGCCAGCAGCCTGGGCAAAATCCACCACCCCCCTAAGCTGCAGGGGGTACCCTCCTTGCAGCCGTGCCGAGAGCTGGAAGCTGGCCTGTCCTCCGCCCCCCTCCCCCGGCGGGGCACTCAGCCGCACCTGCAGCTGGCCCTGCAGATGGTCAAACTGCCGCCGCTCCCCCACTAAAGGGATGGCCGTCAGGGATCCCTCCTGCAAACGGACGTACAGCTCCTGGACAGGCAGGGATCCCTCCCCTTCTGGGAGTTGAAACTGCACATCTGCCCAGCCGCGATCCAGCGTTTCCATCCACAGCAACTGGGGCTGGTTCAGGGTAATGTTGAGCGCCCACTGGCCTGTTTGTAGCCAGGTCCAAAAGTCGGGGCTGAGGTCAATAGAGCCAATGCTGGCCAAATGTTCGATGCGGCTTTCTCCCAGCCGTAGCCCCCAGGGAGCAACAAGCCTCACCTCTCCCAATTCCACCCGCCGGCGCATCGCCTGCGAGAGGGTTTCTTCTACCTGCGGCAGCACGTGATCTTGAAGGTAGGCCCCGATGCCCCAGGCAGCCCCGAAAGCAGCAGCCGTCAAGCTCAAGCCTAAGCCCCCCCCTATCCTTATCCAGCAGGAGAGGGGAAATGGTCGCTGCGGCACTTTACCCTCTTTGTTGTGCTGATCTTTGCCCAACACCTACCCTCAGGGATCCGGAGCACCCCTTTTGAGAAGCCCTGCTTGGCCTATAGGCTGGCCTCCTCGGGGACAGCCAAAACTGCCCCCATCCTACCCAAGGACTCCTGGCTTGCCATGAGGGGCCAGAGAGAAGAACTCCCTACTCCTAGACGCAGTCCCCTGCTCAAATACCCCCTCGCTGAGGGAACAGGGATGCTAAGGGATCCCCCGGCGGGCTCAGCTTCTAACCTAGGCCTTCATTTGCAAATCTTCGTCCAGCTGTCTACAATGTCTCCACCCCCAGCTTGTGGGGAGGATCCCTCTGGCCCTAGGGGTAGCCTGCCCCGCGCTGTGGGTTGAGGAAGTAGGAAAAAGCACCAACAGCGGACAGAGTAAGGCTGCGAGAGCGGCTGCGTTGGTGGTGTGGGGTGCTTACAGCTTTGTCCACTGGTGTATAGTTTGGAGCAGTCGGGAGATAAAAGGAGAAAAGCCATTCCGGAACCTCTGTCTCTGACAGTTAGTTTGCGTGGCAGCTACGAAGCCTTGGAAAACTGCCAGGTCTTTCGCCTGACAGGTCTCCTTGATGCTTTTTCTGAGCCAGTGTTCGTGAAAGTGGTTACCAAGCACCTAGAAGAGGGATCCCCCAACCTTGTCCTCGATTTGACAGGGATCGACTTCATTGACAGCTCTGGCGTCGGCGCCCTGGTACAACTGGCCAAACTGGTACAGGGCCGTGGGGGCATCTTCCAGGTGGTCAGTAACCCTCGGATTACCCAAACGGTAAAGCTGGTGCGGCTGGAGAAGTTCCTGGCTCTGCGCAACTCCCTCCAGGAAGCTTTGGGTTATCTAGCTGCAGAGAGCAAAAGGCACGCCGAGCAGAGCTCCCCAGCGCCTGAGGGGGGCTCTGAGGCCGCCAGCTCTAGCTTGGAGAAGCCGGAGGGGGAAGCCTCCTAGACGTACGCTGGCATGGGTTTGGGAACTTTTTGGGGTGTCAGTGCCGGAGCAGGGGATCCTGAGTGGCTTACCCTGAAGGCAGTGCGGATTCTCCAGGCCGCCAAGTGGGTGGCCTGCCCCCAAAATGCTGACGGCCAGCCGGGCTTGGCCTACCAAATCGTCCGTCCTTGGCTGCGGCCGGAGCAAACTCTGCTGCCGCTGCATCTACCCTTTGTCCTCCAACCTGAGCTCCTCCAAGGGGCCTGGGAAGCAGCTGCCGCGCAACTGGCCCCTCCCCTAGAACGAGGAGAAGATGTGGTCTTTGTTTGCGAAGGGGATGTGGGTCTTTACAGCACCTTCGCCTACCTGGCCCAGGCCCTGCGGCAGCGGCTCCCCGACGTGCTCATCCAGGCCATACCGGGAGTATCCTCCCCTCTGGCTGCTGCGGCGGCCTTGGGATCTCCCTTGGCCCTTGGCCCTGAGAAATTGGCCATCTTGCCAGCTCTTTTTGCCCTAGCAGAGCTGGAGGAGGCCTGTGCTTGGGCTGATGTGGTTGTCCTCATGAAGGTGGCTTCTGTCTACCCCCAAGTTTGGCAGTGGCTGGCCGAAAGAGGCTGGTTGCAGCAGGCCAGCCTGGTGGTCTGGGCTGGTTGGCCCCAGCAAGCCCTTTTTCCCACCCTCGACGGATTGGCCGACTACCGCCCCCCCTACTTTTCTCTGCTAATCCTGTGGCCTCGGAACTGCGGTTCCCTTCGACTGGCCTGCCTGCCAAAAAGTTCCCAAAAAGTGGGCTCCTCTCTGGGAGAGAAATGGGATTTAGGTGGCGCCCGTGAAGAAAAATAGCAAGCCAATTGAAGAAATAATCTAGTCTGTTAAAGACAGTTGCTATCCACTGTAGGAGTACCCAGCCTGAGCTAGATTAAAAGTGTAGTGATTCAGGAAAGGAGGTAGTATCCCAAATCTAGGAGCGGGGCAAGACACCAGCTTGCAGCTTGCTCAGCTTCAAAACCCCAAGCCAGACAACTTCTCGAGTCGATTTCAAGTAAGCTCCCGCCAAGTTGTGCTGGCAGGTACATTAAGCAAGTGGTGGTCTTGCCCAGACGAGCACCTGGCCTCTACGACAGGTTTTCCCCCTAAGCAAGGGACATGGGAGCTACATCAAATAGCTGCCGGGCTTGCTGAAGGAAGGCACTGTAGCGCAGGAGGTCGCTTACCTCTTCTAGGAAGGTGAGAAAGACAGTGGGCGCTGTTGCTTCTGGAAGTGCCGGTCTGCTATTTCGAGTCTCCAGCGAGGATCAGCGAGGATCGAAGAAGAGGTGGAAAACCGGTGCCTCGGTGAGGTCCAGGTGCTCCCCCTGCAGGCTCTGGCAAGGCAGGATTTTGCTTAAGAAGA